>NZ_JAZHDB010000025.1:0-32031 GCF_036584575.1 Desulfolutivibrio sp. | reverse complement strand
TGCCCCAGTTCCACATGGGGGAAACGAGGATGCGGTCATCACCAATCATGTTTCTGAAGTCGGCATTGTATCCAACAGCATACTTGCCACGTTCCAAAGCTGCCTTGGCAGGTTCGGTGGTGTCCTGATGCTGGGCAATGACATCACAACCCTGGTCAAGCAGGGCAACAGCACCCTGACGTTCCAAGGAAGGGTCATACCAAGTGTTAGTCCAAACTACAGTTACGGTAGCTTTTGGATTTACGGCTCTGGCGCCAAGAGCAAAGGCGTTGATGCCACGGACAACTTCAGGAGTGTTGTAAGCGCCAACAAAACCGAGTTTTCCAGAGGTGGACATCTTTCCTGCAATCATGCCGGAGAGATAACGCATCTGATACATTCTTCCAAAATAGTTGGACATGTTGTCATTGGAAAGATATCCAGAGCAATGTTCGAAATATACGTCTGGGTGTGACTTTGCAACGTTGAGCATGTACTGCTGGTAGTTGTAGGAGTTTGCGAAGATGATTTTGCAGCCTTCATCAACAAGACTTTCCATGGCTCTTTCGCTGTCCTCGTTCTCGGGGATGCTTTCCATTCTGATAACTTGAATCTTGTCACCAAAATGCTTTTCAGCTGCGATTGTGCCCTGGTCGTGCATGTACGTGTAGCCCATGTCTCCAGGAGGGCTGAGATATACTACCCCAACCTTAAGTGGTCCTGAAGTACTTGCAGCTTCTTTTGATCCTTGTGCAAAAGCTGAAAAAAGGTTCCTCCCTGGACCCTCCTCCAAAAACTTTTTACGCGCTTCGCGTCCGCATGCGGGAGCCATCACGTTCTCCGAACCATCTGGCTTTCCGGGCGTTTTGCCAGGCGCCAAGCGCCGGGCAAAACGCCCGGAGTCAGGGGGTCCGGGGGGAATGATTCCCCCCGGTCGGGGAAGGGGTTCGGGGAGGGGGCTTGGCCTCTCCCCGACGGACGTGGTCAGAAAGACCCCGGCCAGTACGATGCCTGCGGCGGCGTACTGGACGGGGGTCAGGCGTTCGCCAAGGACCAGCCAGGAAAAAAGCAGGGTGAACACGGGGATGAGGTTTATAAATACCGAGGCCTTGGCGGCCGGTATCTGGCTGACGCCGTAGTTGTAGAGTCCGTAGGCCACGAAGGTGACCCCGAGCCCGAGAAAGATGACGGCCAGGGTGGGAATCAGCGGGTAGTGCTGGGGCAGGGGGATGAAAAAGAGCGTCGGGGTGAAAAAAATCGTGCCCACAAAGGATTGCACGGCCGTGAGAAAAAGCGGCTTGTGGCGCGCGGAAAGCTTTTTTAAGGTGATGATGTAGCCCACGGCGCAGCACATGGCCAAAAATTCCAGGAAATTGCCCAGGGCCGGGGCCGGGGCCGATTCGGCGGCGGTTCCCATGGCGCTTAAGACCAAAACCCCGGAGACGGCCAGGATGAGGCCGAAAAGGGTGCGCCGGGTGAGGCGTTCCTTGAGCACGAGGGCGGCGGCGGCGGCCACCATGAGCGGCAGCATGGAGGTGACCATGCCTGCCTGGGAGACCTGGGTGAAGCGCAGGGCGTTGGCCTCGAAGAGGAAGTAGAGGCAGGGTTCGCACAGGGCCATGAAAAGGATGGGCCTTATGTCCCGGCGGACATGGGCGAACCCGCCCATACGCGGCAGAAGCGGTAAAAAGACCGCCGCCGCCAGGGCCATGCGCCCGAAGACCACGAGCAGGGGCGCAAAAGCGCCCATGGCCAGTTTCATGGCGATAAACGACCCGGCCCACAGGATGGTGGCCAGGGTCAGGGCCGCAAGGGCCGGAAGCGAGGCGTTTTTTGGCATGGCGGTACGTCACGGGCAGAGTCATTCGGCGGCAGTTCGCCGCGTTGGCCGGAACGTCCGGCGGGGAAGGCCTTATAGGCCGTTTTGCACCGATTGAACAGCGACAAGGGGGCAGGGATGTTTGAGGCCTTGGAACGGTTGCCGGTTTCGGAAATGACCATGCGGCATGCGGCCTGCCGACAGCGCCTGACCGAGGTCGCGCCCGAGGCGGGTGGGCTGGCGGTGTTTTCGCGCCTGGGGATATATTATCTGACGGGAACCTGGGGCAACGGCGTATTGTGGCTGCCGCAGTCGGGCGAACCGGTCTTTTTATGCCGCAAGGGCATCGAGCGGGCCAGGCTGGAATCGCCCCTGGCGGCCATGTTTCCGTTCCGGTCCTATGCCGATCTGCCGGGCCTTCTGGCCGAGGCCGGAAGTCCGTTCTCCCCGGTTGTGGCCGCCGAGATGTCCGGGTTGACTTGGGCGCTTTCGGACCTTTTGCGGGCGCGGGTGAAAGACGTGCGTTTCGTGCCCGGGGATGCGGCCCTGGCCAAGGCCATGGCCGTCAAATCCGACTGGGAGCTGCGCAAGATGCGCCTGTGCGGAGCCCGGCACGACAAGGCCCTGCAGGAGCTTCTGCCGACCATGCTGCATCCGGGCATGACCGAGCGCGAGACCGCCCACAAGGCCTGGGAGGCCTTTTTTTCCCTGGGGCACATGGGGCATATGCGCATGAACGCCCACGGCGAGGAGATTTTTTTGGGACATGTGGCGGCCGGGGATTCGGGCAACTATCCGAGCGTCTTCAACGGCCCGGTGGGGCTTCGCGGCGAACACCCGGCCCAGGCGCTCATGGGGTGCGCGGGGCATGTCTGGAGGCCTGGGGAACCCCTGACCATGGACATCGGGTTCGTGCTCGAAGGCTACCATACGGACAAGACCCAGGTGTACTGGGCGGGACCGGCCTCGGGCATCCCGGATGTGGTCCGAAAGGCGCATGACTTCTGCATCGAGGTCCAGGCCCGTTTGGCCGAGGGCCTGAGGCCCGGCGGCATCCCGTCGGAACTGTACGCCATGGCCATGGACATGGCCAAAAAGGCGGGCCTGCAGGAGGGGTTCATGGGGCTTGGCGGCAACAAGGTGAACTTTTTAGGGCACGGCATCGGGCTGGCCATCGACGGCTGGCCGGTGATCGCCAAGGGATTCGACGAGCCGCTTCGGGAGGGCATGACCCTGGCGCTTGAGCCCAAGCACGGCATCCCCGGGGTGGGCATGGTGGGGGTGGAGAACACCTTCGAGGTCACGGCGTCCGGAGGCGTGTGCCTGACGGGGACGCGCTACGACATGCTGTGCGTGCCGTAGGCGGCGAAAGCGGCCCGGGCGGCCCGGGGCCGTGTGGCCGGGTTCTTGCCCTTGGGGCCTTAGGCGTGTACGTTTCCGCACTGCCCGCATGTCGCCATGCGGCTGGCGCGGGCTGTTTCCGGCCTGCCCCCCGTACGCGGCGCGGGCCGACGAAAAATCACGAAGAAAGGCGCACCCGTGAAAAATGAAGTTTTGTGGGCTCCCTGGCGCATGGAGTACATCCTTGGCCCCAAGGCCGACGACTGCGTTTTCTGCATTCCCAAGGACACGGGCCAGGACAGGCAGCGCCTGGTTCTGGCCAGGGGACCGCACACCTTCGTGATCATGAACAAATTCCCCTACAACAGCGGGCATCTCATGGTCACTCCCTACCGGCACACCAGTTGCCTGACCGAACTGACGCCGGAGGAGATGTTCGAGGTGTCGAATGGACTGGCCTTTTGCACGGCGGCCATGAAAAAGGCCTTCAACCCCCAGGGCGTCAATATCGGCTTAAACATCGGCGAGGCCGCCGGGTCGGGCATCGCGGCCCATCTGCATTTCCAGATGGTGCCCCGCTGGAACGGGGATTCGTCGTTCATGGCGGTTTTCAGCGAAACCCGGGTGGCGCCGGAACTGCTTTTGACCACCTACGACCGGATCAAGCCCCTGTTTGCGGACTATCCCCATCGCGGCGATGCGGCCTGCTGACGACGGGGAACGTCTCGTTTTTCGAAGGACTCTTTCCAGCGGCCGACGGCGGCGCCGGTTGCTCAAACCAGGGAGGAAAAGACCATGCGTGTTCTGAAGGTGCTTTTGCTTATTCTCTTTTTCTTTTTCTGCATGATCTTTTTCGTGCAGAACACGGCCATCCTGTCCACGCCGCTTTTGCTCAAGATGGATGTCTTCTCCCTGTCGTTCACCTCGCCCGAGGTTCCGTTTTACGTGGTGCTGCTTCTGTCCTTTGTGGTGGGCGGGGTCTTTAGCCTGTGCTATTTCGTGCTGGAAAAGGTGCGCATGGCCGGGGTGATCAAGACCCAGGCCGCCCGCGTCGCCTCCCTGGAAAAAGAGCTGGCGGCCTCCAAGAGTTATTCCGGATTGTCCACGGGAACCGCTTCCCCGTATTCTCCCGCGACCTACGAGACGACCTCGACCCCGGGGCAGGAGTCCTTCGAGGCCACGTCCGGCGAGGTGTCCGAGGCGTCCGATGACGCGGCGGAATCGTCCAGGGACAAAGCGGAAGAGAAGTAGGGTCGTGGCCGCCTGGTCCTGGTCCGCTGCAAGAGCGGCCTTCCCGATGTGCTCCCGATGCGGGGGGCTTCCCTCCGACGGACGCGCCACGAGGTGAACGCCCCCGGCATGAACGGCGTCAAACTTACTCCCATGCTGGAGCAGTACCTCCGGGTGAAGTCCGAATATCCGGATACGCTCCTTTTTTACCGCATGGGGGATTTCTACGAGCTTTTCTTCGAGGACGCCGTCACGGCGTCCCGGGAACTCCAGATCACCCTGACCTCGCGCAACCCCGGGGCCGCCTCTCCCGTGCCCATGGCCGGGGTGCCGCATCATGCCGCCGACGGCTACCTGAGCCAGCTTTTGGAGAGGGGCTTCAAGGTGGCTGTCTGCGACCAGATCGAGGATCCCAAACTGGCCAAGGGGCTGGTCAAGCGGGCCGTGACCCGGGTGTTGACCCCGGGCACCACCGTTGAGGACGCAAGCCTTCGGGCCAAGGAACACAACTATCTGGCGGCGCTTTTCTGGGACGAGCGGGAAAAGGCCGGGGGGCTGGCCTGGGCGGACTTCTCCACCGGGGAATGGTCGGGGCTTTTTTCCCGGGATCAGGCCCGGCTGTGGCAGTGGGCCATCAAGATGGCCCCCCGGGAGCTGCTTTTGCCCGACGGGTTCGAGCCTCCGCGCCAGGTGGCGGCGGCGGGACTCCAGATCAGCCGCTACCCGGCCCGGCCTCATTTCGATCTGGCCCCGGCCACCCAGCGCATCCTGGACGCCCAGGGCGTGGCCGACCTCGCCGTCTTGGACGTGGCCGACAAGCCGCCCCTGGTGCGGGCCATGGGTGCGATTTTAAGCTATCTCATCCAGACCCAGAAGCAGGACATCACCCATCTGTCCCCGTTTCGGCCGGTCAATCTTTCGAAGCACATGCTCATCGACGAGGTCACCGAGCGCAACCTGGAGATCTTCCGCCGTCTGGACGGCAAAAAGGGCCCCGGAACCCTGGTCCACGTCCTGGACCGGACCATCACCCCCATGGGCGGCCGGTTGCTGGAGTCCATGCTGCGCCAGCCCTGGCTGGAGCCTGCCCCCATCCTGGCCACCCAGGAGGCGGTCAACCTTTTCGTCACGGACGGGGCGTTGCGCCAGGCGGTGCGGTGCGCCCTGGATTCGGTCTACGATCTGGAGCGGCTGGCGGCGCGCATTTTTCTCAACCGCTGCGCCCCCAAGGACTTTGTGGCCCTGCGGCAAAGCCTCGTGGGGCTTGCGGCGCTGTGGGCGGCCCTTCAGGCCGTACCCGGGGGGACGCCAGCCTCGGACGTTCGCCGTGCGGATGGCGAAAATCCAGAGCCCGCCTCGGCTGGCGGCGTATCTAGCGACGAATCTAGTAGCATATCTGGCGACGTTTATAACGACGTTTCAAGTGACATTCCAAGCGACATCTCGGACCTGGATTCGGCCCCGGGGAGGCGCGATGGCCCAGACTCGCCGGACTTGCCGGACTCGCCGGACTCGCCCCTCACGCCGATCCCGCCGGTTGCGCCACCCCCCGGCGCCTCGGCCGGGCTTGCGGCGGTCCTGGCCCAGTGGGACGATCTGGCCGACATCCGTGATCTCCTGACCCGGGCCTTTGTCGATGCGCCGCCGCCCCTGGTCACCGAGGGCGGGCTGTTTCTGCCGGGGTATCATCCCGAACTCGACGAACTGATGGAGCTGACCGAGCACGGCGAGGGCAGGCTCAAGGAGCTTTTGGCCGAAGAGCAGCAGGCCTCGAATCTGCCGCGCTTGAAACTCGGGTTCAACCGGGTCTTCGGCTATTATTTTGAGCTGACCAAGTCCGGCGGCTACGTGCCCGAGCACTTCGAGCGCCGTCAGACCCTGGCCGACCGGGAACGCTACGTGACCCCCCGCTTGAAGGAGCTGGAAGAGCGGCTCATGGAGGCCGGGGAGAGGCGCAAGGCCCTGGAATACAACCTGTTCAAGGACGTGCGGGAGACCGTGGCCGCCTGTCGGCGGCGCCTGTCGGCCATGGCCGGGGTGGTGGCCCGCATCGACGTCTGGCAGGGGTTGGCCGAGGCCGCCGTGCGCTGGGAGTGGACCCGGCCGCAGATCCACGAGGGCCTGGCCATGGAGATCCGGGCCGGACGCCATCCCGTGGTGGAGGCCGTCGCCGGGGGCGACTACATCCCAAACGACCTGACGCTCGACGACGACCGCCGGGTGCTGCTCATTACCGGCCCGAACATGGCCGGGAAATCCACGGTGCTCAGGCAGACGGCCATCATCGCCGTCCTGGCCCAGATCGGCTCCTTCGTGCCCGCCGCGTCGGCCCGGGTGGGGCTGGTGGACCGGGTGTTTTGCCGGGTGGGGGCCTCGGACAATCTGGCCATGGGCCAGAGCACGTTCATGGTGGAGATGAGCGAGACGGCCCGCATCCTGCGCCAGGCCGGGAAGCGGTCCCTGGTGGTTCTGGACGAGATCGGGCGCGGCACCAGCACCTTCGACGGGCTGGCCCTGGCCTGGGCCGTGGCCGAAGCCCTGGCCGACCGCGAGGAGGGCGGGGTGCGCACCCTGTTCGCCACCCATTACCACGAACTCACCCGCCTGGAAGGCGTGCTCCCCGGAGTGCGCAACTACAATATCGCCATCAAGCAGTGGCGCGGGGATATCATCTTTTTGCGCCGCCTGGTGCCGGGCCCGGCGGATCGCAGCTACGGCATCGAGGTGGCCCGGCTGGCCGGGGTGCCCCGGGCCGTGGTGCGCCGGGCCGGGGAGATCTTGCAAGAGCTGGAGAAGACCCGCGACGCCGCCGCCGGGGAGCGGGCCGGTCATGGCCCGAAAACCGCCGGACAGTCGGCCCTGCCCGGGATCTTCGCCAACCCCGAAACCACGGGGGAACCGTGCCTGCCCTGTGCGGCCCACCCCCTGTCCCTGGAACTGGCGGCCCTGGACGTGGACCGCATCACGCCGCTTGAGGCCTTGCGGATGCTCGGGGATTTCAAATCACGCTACGGCGGGGAAAACGCATCGTAATAAGGAGACGCGTCATGAATCATTTCACCTACCGGCAGGGTGAGCTTTTCGCCGAGAACATCCCGGTGGCCGAGCTGGCCGCACGCCACGGCACGCCGCTGTACATCTACAGCGCGGCCACCCTGCGCCGCCATTTCCAGGCCTTCGACTCGGCCTTCGCCGGCCTGCCGCACCTGACCTGCTATTCGGTCAAGGCCAACTCCAACCTGTGCGTGCTGGGGCTATTGGCCGAATGCGGCGCGGGCATGGACATCGTCTCCGGCGGGGAACTGCACCGGGCCCTGTCCGCCGGAGTGGACCCGCAAAAGATCGTCTATTCCGGGGTGGGCAAGCGCCCCACGGAGATCGAGCAGGCCCTGGCGACGGGCATCCTCATGTTCAATGTGGAGTCCATGGGGGAACTGGACCGCATCAGCGCCATCGCCTCGCGCATGGGAAAAACCGCGCACATCGCCCTGCGCATCAATCCCGACGTGGACCCCAAGACCCATCCCTACATCTCCACGGGCATGAAGAAAAACAAGTTCGGCCTGGACATGGACAATTCGCTTCGGGCCTACGAGCGGGCCATGGATCTGCCCGGCATCGAACCCGTGGGCATCGACTGCCACATCGGCTCCCAACTCACCAGCATCGAACCCTTCCTGGAGGCCCTGGACAAGATCGTGACCTTCGGGGACAGGCTCATGGCCCGGGGCGTGCCGCTGCGCTATCTCGATCTGGGGGGCGGCCTGGGCATCACCTACAATGAGGAGGAGCCGCCGCATCCGGCCCAGTTCGGCGAGGCCCTGACCGCCGCCCTGGAGAACCATCCCATGACGCTCATCCTCGAACCCGGCCGGGTCATCGTGGGCAACGCAGGCATCCTGGTCACCGAGGCCACGTATACCAAAAGCACGCCGAGCAAGGATTTCGTCATCGTGGACGCGGCCATGAACGATCTGGTGCGCCCGGCCCTGTACGATTCCTACCACGCCATCGGCGAGGTCAAAAAACACGGACGGCCGGAGAAAAACGTGGATGTGGTGGGCCCCATCTGCGAATCCAGCGACTTTCTGGCCCGGGGGCGCGAACTTCCGGAAATCGAACCCGGCGAACTGCTGGCCGTGTTCTCGGCCGGGGCCTACGGGTTCACCATGTCCTCCAACTACAATTCCCGGCCGCGCGCGGCCGAGATCCTGGTGGACGGCGACGTGGCGGTGGTGGCCAGAAAACGCGAGACCTACGAGGATTTGATCGCGCTTGAGCGCGAATGCATCGAATAGCGTCCGTCGGTTTTCGGATTCCCCTGACGCGTCACGAAGCGGTTTTGTTGCCGCTGCCGGACGAAGGACAAGGCCCCGGTTTTTCGGAACAGGGGTCTTGCGTTCAAAGCGGGGGCCAGGTCGCCTGGCGGATAGCCCCAAGATTTTTCGCTTCCGGCGCGGCATGGCCGCAGACTGCCCGTGATTTCCGTAGCCTTTGGCCCCCCGGGCAGGACGTTTGGGATACGCCATAAAAAAAGGCGCGGGGATCGCTCCTCGCGCCTTTGATGGAAACCGGACACCCGGCAACAACCGTTACCGCTGCTTCCTTTCGGACCTGACGGGGTTGGCGGCGTCGCCGCCGCCCGGCTTCCGTCGTTGTCATATGGCGGAGAGGGAGGGATTCGAACCCTCGGTACCGGTAAAAGTACACACGATTTCCAGTCGTGCCCCTTCGGCCGCTCGGGCACCTCTCCGAAAGCTCAAAACCCTAGACGCGCCTCCAAAAAAAGGCAAGCGAAATGTTCGGCGATGTCGCGCCCGGCGGCGTGCTTTGACCGGGTGTTATCTTGGCCTTGGCGGTCTTTCCGAGAGACAGTTGTTTTTCATGAAGAGGAGGCTGCCCGCGCAAGGGGAAACATCTGCCCATTTCGCTTTCTCCTTCGGCGCAAACCCGGAGGCTGCCCGGCAAGGGGAAACAGCCGCAGGTTTTTTTGAAAGCCTGCGGCCCGGCATTTTTCCCGCAAAGGTTTACGTGTGGCTGAATCCTGAGCCGGTTTCGGCCGAGAGGGAATGAGACATGGGGTTTTGGGCGAAGTGTTCCAGGCAGCGCCGGAGGTCGCCCATGAACAGATCGGCCAGGTCGCGGCTGAAACCGTGCCGCACAAGGGCGCGCATGACCACGAGATCCTGCCGATTGGCGGGCATGGAATAGGCCGGCGCCTGCCAGCCGCGTGATCGCAGCCGGTCGGAGAGGTCGTAGAGGTTGAAGCCCGCAGCGGCGTTTTCCTTGAGGCTCCAGGTCACGGCCGGAATGCCGCCCCGGCCGTCGTAGATGACGTCGAAGCAGGGAATACCGTGCAGCGCCTCGCCCAGGTAGGCGGCCGTCCGGTAGCAGGCATCCTGGATCTTGCGGTAGCCTTCCCGGCCCAGACGCAGGAAGTTGTAGTACTGGGCCACGATCTGGCCGCCCGGGCGGGAGAAGTTGAGCGCGAAGGTCGGCATGTCGCCGCCCAGGTAGTTCACCTTGAAGATCAAATCCTCGGGCAGTTCTTTGGCGTCACGCCAGATCACCCAGCCGACGCCAAGCGGCGACAGCCCGAACTTGTGCCCCGAGGCGTTGATGGATTTGACGCGAGGCAAGCGGAAGTCCCAGATCAGGTCGGGCTGGCAGAAGGGGGCGAGAAAGCCGCCGCTGGCGCCGTCGACATGCACCGGGATGTCGAGGCCGGTGTCGGCTTGGAGTTTGTCGAGGGCCGCGCACACCTCGGCCACCGGCTCGTACTGGCAGGTATACGTCACGCCCAGGGTGGGTACGACCCCGATGGTGTTCTCGTCGCAACGGGCCACGGCCTCCTCAGGACTCATAATCAGCCGGTCCCGTTGCATGGGAATTTCCCGCAGCTCCACGTCAAAGTAACGAGCGAACTTGTGCCAGCAGATCTGCACCGGGCCGCAGACCAGATTGGGCGTATCGGTTGGCCTCCTAGCCGCCTTGCGGGCGGCCCGCCAGCGCCATTTCATGGCCAGGGCCCCGAGCATGGCCGCCTCGCTCGATCCGGTGGTTGAGCAGCCAATGGTGTTGGAGGCCTCGGGGGAGCGCCACAGGTCGGCCAGCATGTGTACGCAGCGTTCTTCGAGTTCGGCGGTTTGCGGATACTCGTCCTTGTCGATCATGTTTTTGTCGAGGCATTCATCCATGAGCGTATGCACTTCGGGATCAACCCATGTCTGGCAAAAGGTGGCCAAGTTCTGGCGGGAGTTGCCGTCGAGCATGAGCTCGTCATGCACGATCTGGTAGGCGTGCCTGGGGTCGATTTCCTTTTCTGGGAATCGGTATTTTGGCATGCGCACCGACAGATCGCTTGAGGCGTAGACATCGTCGAGCAGATCATCCCTGATCGTTTCCCTCTTATGCAAGGCCATGTAAAGGCTCCTTCTTTACAGATTTCGAATGAATGAAATCCAGATACGGTTGTCCTTTGGCGTTTTTTATGTTTTCAACCTGTGAAGATTGCTTGCCGAATTGACGCCAGGATGGTTTCTTGCGAGCATTTACGACGCGCGGCAGGTCGGGGCGGGGGTTGCGCAGTCTGATGGCGGCGGCCAGGAACATGCTTTTCGGGAATGGCTTGGCGGTATTTTTTTATCACCCCTTCCTTGGCCCTGGAAGCCCTCCTGATTTCTAGCACACTCTGAGCACGGTCACCAGGGTTTGCCCGGCGAAAGGTCAGCGGCCCGCCTGGGGAGATCGCCGTAGGGTGGGTGACAAGGCTCAGTGGGGCATTATATGCTTTCCCACAAGCCGCGTCGGCGTGCTGCCCGCGTGTCCCTCATCCGCCTCATCAGGAGTACCCCATGGACCCCGTAACCCATGTGGCCAGCGGCATTCTGGTCGGCCAAGCCGTGCGCGACCGGTTCCCGCGCGGCAAATGGCTGCTTTTTTTCACGGCCCTTTGCGCCTGGATTCCGGACCTGGACAACTTCGTGACCTATCTGGGCCCCGAGGCCTACATGCGTCACCACCGGGGCCTGACCCATTCGATTCTCGGCGGGGCGGCCATGGCCGTCCTTTTGACCGCCGCCTTTCGGCCCCTGTCCCGGGCGGCGTCTTTCGCCAAAGTCTTTGCCCTGGCCTTTGGCTGCATCCTGCTGCACGATTTCCTGGACGTCATCACCACCTACGGCACGCAGATTTTTCTGCCCTTTTCCGACGCGCGTATCGGGCTTCCGGCGGTTTTCATTGTCGATCCCATCTATACCGGGGTGATGTTGGTGGCCGTGATTCTGGGCTTATTCATGAAGCCCCGGGCAAAGGCCGTGGCCGCCCTGGCCCTGGTCTGGCTCTTTTTCTATCCGGCGGCCAGCCTGGGGCTGCGGGAGATCGTGGCGGCGGCCCAGGAGAAGCGCCTGGCGGCCGAGGGCCTGCCAAAGGCCGTGGCCCATGTGACCACGGACGCCCTAAGCCCCTTTTTCTGGAAGGTGGTGGTGGACGACGGCGAGAGCTACCGGGTGCGCGGGGCCAGCCTGTTCGATCCCTCCGGCGGACCCGATGTGGCTGTGCGCACAAAAGCTGACCGCGAGGAACTGCGGCGGCTGGGCCGGGAGGCCCCGATCCTGGCCACCTACGGCTGGTTCGCGGAATTTCCGACCGTCAGCGTCGCCGCAGGCCCGACCGTTACGACGGCCCCGGCCGCTCTCCGTGCAGGCGACGGCCTCATTTCTGCGGCCCAGGCCGGGCAGGCCGCGACGCTGGGCGACCCATCCCCCAAGATATCCGCACCTCCCCGCATCTTGATCTTCTCCGACATGCGGTTTCTGGGCACGAGCCCGATTCTGCCCGAGGCCTGGCGCAACCCTGATCGTCCGAGCTTCTCCGTGCGGGTGGAACTTGACGCGGCGGGGCGGCCGGAGCAGGTGTTTTTCAACCGGGGCGGCCAGTCCGAGCCTGTTTTCCCGGTTTCTCCCACGCCGTAGCGCCCAGGCATAAGACATACCGCCTCTTTCATCTCCCCCCTTCCATTCCCCCCCGTCCATCCCCCGTCGGGCTTGTCCCGGAACGTTCCACGTTCCGGGACAAGCCCGACGCGATACACGGGGTGCAGGGGCCTTAGGCCCCTGCCGGGGGCGTGGGGGCGGCGCCCCCACTTGTTTTTTCTCCCCATATCCCCTCCAACTCTTTCACGCTCCCCACGGGCGGCAGGCAGGTCCGGTCGCGGCACAGGCTGACCTTTGCCGGTTCGGCGCCCGGCACGAGGTTGACGAGCAGTCCCGGCGTGCCTGCCCGGCGCAGGGCCGCCAGGAAGGCCTGTGTGTCCGGTGCGTCCGGGTCGCCGGTGACCGTGGCCAGGGCGTCCGGGCCGGTGGCGAAGGCCAGGGCGGACAGGAAGTGCGTAAATCCCATGGGATAGTCGGCGGCCAGGGGGGCCAGGGCCGGGATGACCGTGCGGGCCGCGTCTTCCAGGTCCGGGCGATGGGCCAGGCGACCCAGGGCGGTCAGGACGTAAAGGGCCACGGCGTTGCCCGAGGGCACGGCGGCGTCGAAAAGCTCCTTGGGCCGAAGCGCCAGGGACTCGGCGTCGTCGGCAGTGAGAAAAAATCCGCCGCGTGTTGCGTCGGCGAACCGGGCGGCCAGGATGTCCGCCAGGGCCAGGGCGGCGTCCAGGTGGACGGGGTCCAGGGTGGCCTGGTGCAGCTCGAAGAGCCCCCAGGCCAGGAAGGCGTAGTCGTCGAGAAACCCGGGCACGGCGGCCTGGCCGTCGCAGAAGCGGTGCAGCAGGCGGCCTTTGCCGTCGCGCATGGCGGACAGGACAAACCGGACGGCTTTGACGGCGCGTTCGGCCAGCCTGGGCTGCTCGAGTCGCCGGGCGGCCCGGGCCAGGGCGGCGATGGCCAGCCCGTTGGTGTCGGCCAGGATCTTTTCGTCGCGGCTTGGATGCACGCGCAGCTCGCGCACGGCGAAAAGCCGCTGCCGGATGGCCTCGGCCCGGTCGGCCACGGCCTGCGGGTCCAGGCCCCGGACGGCGGCCCATTGCCGGACGGGCTGGGTCAGGTGCGGGATGTTGGCCCCGGTTTTTCGCCGGGTCGACTCGTCGTGGAAATTGCCGTCCTCGGCGAATCCGTAAAGGTCCATGAAAAATGCTGCGTCGGCCTCCGGCAGGACGGCGCGTATTTCATCTGCCGTCCAGACGTAGAATTTTCCCTCCACGCCTTCGGAATCGGCGTCCTCGGCCGTGAAAAAGCCGCCGTCCGGGGCGGACAGGGCGCGGTCCATGTAGCTCGCCAGATCAAGGGCGGCCTGGCGGTGGAAGGCCCGGGAGGCGTCGTTCGGCGCGGCATGGGCCGTTTCGGCATGGGCCAGGAGCAGCATGGATTGGTCGGAGAGCATCTTTTCGAAATGCGGCACGAGCCAGTCGGCGTCCGTGGAATAGCGGTGGTAGCCGTGGCCGATGTGGTCGTGGATGCCGCCCAGGGCCATGGCCGTCAGGGTGCGTTCGGCCATGGCCCGGGGGGCCGGGTCGCCGGTACGCGCCGCCTGGTCCAGGAGAAAAAGCAGGATGTGCGGCGAGGGAAACTTGGGGGCCGGGCCGAACCCGCCGCGTGCGGCGTCGAAGCTGCGGCTGAGTTGGTCCAGGGCGGTTTTGAAGATGTCCGGGCCGGGGATGTCGCCCTGGGTGGCGGCGCTCTCGCGTAGATGGTCCAGGATGCGGCCTGTGGCGCTTTCCAGTTCGCCGCGACGGGTGTCCCAGGCCTGTCTGGCGGCGGCCAGGATGTCCAGGAGCCCGGGACGGCCGGGCGCGCCGGCCTTGGGCAGGTAGGTCCCGGCGAAAAAGGGACGTCCGTCCGGGAAGGCGATGATGGTCAACGGCCAGCCGCCCCGGCCGGTCAGGGCCTGGCAGGCGGCCATGTACACCGCGTCCAGGTCCGGGCGCTCCTCGCGGTCCACCTTGACGGCCACGAACCCGTCGGCCAGGGCCTTCGCCACCTCGGCGTCCTCGAAGGACTCGTGCGCCATGACGTGGCACCAGTGGCAGGTGGAATAGCCGATGGACAAAAATACGGGCTTGTCCTCGGCCAAGGCCTTGGCAAAGGCCGCATCTCCCCAGGGATACCAGTCCACGGGGTTTTCGGCGTGCTGGCGCAGGTAGGGGCTTTTTTCGGCGGCGAGACGGTTTGCGGCGGCCATGTGTTCTCCTTGGGTGTCTTTTGGAGGTAAGCACAAGACACTAATGAGCAAGGAGTAGCCGGGGAAACGCCCGTCTATGGAGAACTATTTTCCGAAGAATCGGTCCAGGCGGTCGAAGGCCTCGGTCAGTTCCGCCTCGTCGGCCCCAAACGACAGGCGAAGCGACTGCTCGCCGCCGGGGCCGAAGGCGTCGCCCGGGATGGTGATGACCTGCGCCTCGCGGATAAGCCGCACGGCCATGTCCATGGGCGGCGTGTCGCCCTGGTAGCGGGCCATGATGTAAAAAGCCCCGGCCGGGCGCACGTAGGAGAGATGCCCGGACAGGGCGTCAAGGCGACGGCAGGCCAGGTCGCGGCGCGCGCAAAGCGCCGTGGCGAACCCGGCGAAGACGTCCTGGGGACCGGTAAGGGCGGCCAGGGCCGCGATCTGGCCGGGCATGGGGGCGCAGATGGCGGCGCAGTCGTGGACCTTGAGCATCTGATCCATGATGGGCCGCGGGGCAAACGCGTAGCCCACCCGCCAGCCCGTCAGCGCGTACCTCTTGGAGAAGCTGCCCACGGCCACGATGTGCTCGCGAAGCTCGGGAAACATGGCCAGACTTGTGGCCGGGGCGTCGTAGGACAGGCTGTCGTAGGTGTCGTCGCAGATCACGGTGAGATTGCGGGCTATGGCGATTTCGGCCACGGCCCGCAGGTCGGCCTCGGCGAAGACCGCGCCGGTCGGGTTGTGCGGCGAGGTGACGATGACGGCCCGGGTCTTGTCGGTCACGGCCCGGGCCACGGCCCCGGGGTCCAGGCTGAAATCGGAGCGAAGCGGCGCAAAGACCGGACGGCCGCCGGAGAGAAGCACCTGCTCCACATGGGAGGGATAATACGGCGCGGGCACGATGACCTCGTCGCCCTCGTCCACCAGCACCAGCATGGCCGCCAGAAGCGCCTCCATGGCCCCGACCGAGATGAGGATCTCGCCGTCCGGGTCGGCCGTCAGACCCTTTTCCCGGGCGAAAAGCCCAGCCACGGCTCGGCGAAGCGCCGGAAGGCCCGGTTGCAGGGAATACTTCCCGGCCGCCGGGTCGCGGCGAAGGGCGTCACAGACCGCGTCGGCCACGAAGCCCGGGGTGGCGAAAGACGGCACGCCCTGCCCCAGCGACACGCAGCCGCCCGCCTCGGCGGCGAGCATGGGCATGAGCTTGGTGGCGGAAATCTTGATGCGTCCGGCGCGGCGGCTGAAGCGGGGAGCGGAAGCGGGCATGGCGGTGTCCTTATAGGGTTGGGGGGGAGAAGCCTCCGGCGGCCAAAGGCGAATGTGTGCGTATGCCCGCCCAGGTACACATCATAGGTTTGGGGGGGGAAGCCTCCGGCGGCCAAAGGGCGTGCGCCCTTTGGAATCCCGTAACGGGTTCGAGGCGTTGTCGCTTGCCGTGGCCGATTGGAACGGCCGTGTCGGCGTGTCCGGGCTTGCCTGGCCGGGTGGCCTTGGGTATGCCCGTGGCCCCGGGCCGTCAAGATGCTTCCATGGCCCGGCAAGGAGCGCTGCGATGCTGCGCGGGGTGCTTTTCGTGCTGGGGTCGGCCGTGTGTTACGGCGTGGGGCCGATCATCTTCAAGTCGGGCATGGCGGCCGGGCTCACGCCGTTGGATTTGCTCATGTGCCGGTTCTCGGTGGCGGCCGGGATCGTGGCCGTGATCCTGCTCATCAAGAACCGGGGGCGGCTGCATATCCCAAGGCGGACCATGCTCCGGGCGGCGGTCGTGGCCCCGGTCTTCAACTGCTCCCAGACATTTCTTTTTGTCACGGCGCTGACGTACATCCCGGCGGCCACCAACTCGTTGATCCTGTATTTTTATCCCCTGGCCGTGGCCGTCTTGTCGCGCATCTTTTTCGGGTTCCGGGGCGGCCGGGAGTTCGTGGCGGCGCTTTTGTTGGTGCTGGCGGGGAGCGTCTTCGTGTCCTTCGACGCCTTCCGGGCCGCAGCGCCGCTTCCGGGGATCGCGGCCTCGGTGGGGGCCATGCTGGTCTTTTCGGTCAACCTCATGGTGTTGCAGCGGTTTTTAAAAAACGACAACCCCATGGAGTTCACCCTGTGCATCTTCGTGGTGGCGGCGGTGATCTTTGCGTCCATGCGGGGGCCGGGGGCGGTGCTCGACTATACGCCGCGCCAGATGACCTTCGCGCTTTTGGCCGGAATCGTGCCCACGGCCATGTCCATGCCGCTTCTGTATGCCGGGGTGGCGCGCATCGGCAGCGCCTACGCCGCGATCTTTTCGTCGCTGGAGCTGGTGGTGACGGTGGTTTTGTCCGGGCTTGTCCTGGGCGAGGCGGTCAGCCTGCCGCAGGCGGCGGGGACGGGCTGCATCCTGGCCGGGGTGATCCTGCCCAACGTGGTGCTGGCGCGGCGCTATAGGGAGGTCAAGCGGGGCGGGGTCGTTTGAAGTGAGAGCTAGGTCGAAGGGCTGGCCAATCTCCGGGAACTCGTTTCGGGATGTACGCCTGAAACGGAGCCGGAAAGGCGCGTTTTTTGGGGAAGGAAAAGAACCAGGCCCTTGACGGGGCGTTTCGGTCTGAATACATGTATTCAAAAAAGGAGGAGCCATGCCGACATCCGTCAGATTGCCGGAAGATGCCGAAAAGCGGCTTAATGCGTTGGCCGCAACAACGGGTCGATCCAAGGCATTTTACATCCGGGAGGCCGTCATGGGATACCTTGACGACCTTGAGGATATGTATCTTGCCGAGAGACGCCTTGAGGATTTGAGGGCAGGCAGAAGCCGCACCTATTCTCTCGATGAAGTGGAGCAAGAACTTGGCTTGGAAAATTGAGTTCGAAGCGGAGGCCAAGAAGGAGTTTGCCCATCTCGACCGCCAAGTACAGGAACGAATCCGGAGGTTCCTTCGTGAACGCATTGCGATAAGCGAAAATCCCCGTGTTTTTGGGGAACCATTACGACGTAACTTGTCGGGGCTTTGGAAATACCGCGTCGGGGATTACCGGATAATAGTCGAAATCGCGGAAGAAAAGGTGCTTGTGGTGGTGCTTCGGATCGGCCATCGCAGGAAGGTCTACGGAGGTCATTAAAACACGTGCTGTACAAAGATAACATTCATCTGACAGCGTCACTCCTAGCTTGGTAGCAGTCAGACCGCATTCATCTTCTCGACCGAGGCCTAGAGAGTCCGGCGCACTATTGACTTTGCTGCGTCGTCATCACCCCCGCGCCTCCTCAAGCTCCGCCGCCTTCGCCTGCAAATCCTCCCACAACACGGCATAATTTTCGCTGCACAGCCTGCCGATGTCGGCGTGCGCCAGCGCGCCCTCAAGCTTGAGCTTGTTGCCCGCTACATGCGCCGACTGGGCCGTGGTCCTGGCCCGGGCCAGGCTCGAGGTCTGCACGTGATGCACCACGCAGCGCCCTTCGTAGACAGCCGGAAACCCCGCCAGCCAGGAGCGTATGTCCCGCTCCAGGTCGTCGAACTGGGTGGGTGTGAACCGGATGTCGAAGGCCCCGGCGGTGCGCACCGCCGCGTTCGAGATCAGGTGGCAGCAGCCCGACACGGACAGGGCCGGACGCCGGTAGCGGTACATCCCGAAATCGAGTTTTCCGGCGCAGGTGTCCATGACGAAGATGCGTTCCGGCGCTTCGGCCAGAAGGCTCTGGCCGGTTTCTGGCGGCAACAGGTGGTAATCCGCCGACTGCATGCGGTGCGGCGCGGGGATGTCCGCCACGGCGCAGCCCACGGCCCCGGCCTGGGGGTTGGCCCGGGCCGCGTCCAAGAGGAGCGCCAGCCAGTCCTGAGGCGGCCGGGCGTCGTCGTCCACAAAGGCCGCATATCGGGCGCAGCGCACCGCAGGCAGGGACAAAAGCCAGTTGCGGGCCGCAGGCGCGCCCACGTTGACCGGCAGGGTCACCGTCGAGAACTGCCCCGGCGCAAAGTGCGCGGCGGCCTGGGCGAGCACCTTCGGGGTGTCGTCGGTGGAGCCGTTGTCCAGGACGATCACCGGCGTGGGGCCAAGCCGGGTGCGGGCCAGGTTTTCCAGGGTGTCGCGTATAAACTCGGCCTTGTTCCAGGTGTAGAGCAAAACCGCCGCCTCGCCAGGACGGATGCCCTCAGGCGTCGGCGGCCCGGCGGGCCGTGGGCCGCAGGCCAGGTCGCGCCGCACGAGCGTCAGGTTCACATGCCAGGGCATGGCCCTGCCAAGCGGGGCCAGAAGGCCCAGGGCCGCGTCGGCGTCGCCCTCCCGGACCAGGAGCGCGGCGGACAGGGCGTCGGCGTAGTGCCCCCACAACTCCCGCGACAGCCGGAAAAGCCGCCGCAAGGATTTGTCCGGCGATTCGCAAAAAAAGGCCGCCTCGGCGCACAGCCGTTCCAGAAGCGGCGGGAAATCGCGTACCGGCGACCCCGCCAGCACCCGCACCATCCGGCCCATGTCCCCGGCATCGATGAGCGCCCCAAAGGCCTTGCGCAACCGGAAAAGCCCGTGGGCCGGGTCGGCCGTGGCCTTGTCCAGGT
The DNA here is from genome assembly GCF_036584575.1 of Desulfolutivibrio sp. Classification (NCBI taxonomy): domain Bacteria; kingdom Pseudomonadati; phylum Thermodesulfobacteriota; class Desulfovibrionia; order Desulfovibrionales; family Desulfovibrionaceae; genus Desulfolutivibrio; species Desulfolutivibrio sp. Next base: position 12,972 of record NZ_JAZHDB010000025.1, on the reverse strand, counting down.
AGACCCGGGCCATGTCCGCGTCGCCGCAGGCCGCCACGGCCTCCCACAGGTGGGGATCGGCCGGGACCGCCAGCCGGGGCGAAAGGGCTTTGGCCAGGGCCCGGGCCGGGGCGGGCAGAAAGGGCATGGCGGCGTCCAGTTCCAGAAGCGCCGCCGTGACCAGCGTGTCCAGCGGGTCTTCCTGCCAGGCCCAGAAGAGCGACCCGGCCACGGCATGGGCCAACCCCCGGTCCAGAGGCTTTCGGGATAAAAGCGACCGGGCCATGGACAGCCGCACCCCGGCGTGTTCCGAGGACACCGCCCACACGGGCATGGCCGCCGCCAGCCGGGACAGGATGTCCGGCGGCAGTTCGGGCAGCGGGGGCAGGGACGGCGCGGAAACGGAAGCGGTCATGGGGCGGCCTTTGCCCGTCAGGGCCGATGGTGCTAGAGGAAAAGGCGTTGTGGCGTCGTCCCCGGCGTTGGGCGTGGGGGGCGAGGCGCATGTTTTTTGGGATGGTGTGGCCGATGCCCGGCTGTTTGTAAAGAAGGACCGGGCTGGCAGGGAGAACTGGCATGAATCGCGGCCTGTTTCCGGTGGCGAGCCCCGAGGCGGCGGGCGACGCCCTGCGCCTTGGCGGGGTGTGCATCTATCCGACGGAAACCTATTTCGCCCTGGGCGCGGCGGCTGCCGAACCGGCCGCCCTGGCTCGGGTGGCGGGCATCAAGGGCCGTCCGACGGACAAGCCCCTGCCGCTTCTGGCGGCGGACGTGGCCCAGGTGCGCGGCGTGCTGCACCCCGATTTCGTGGGCACGGCCGCCTTCGCTGATTTTTTGCATTTGGCCGGGCTTTTTTGGCCCGGGCCGCTGTCGCTGGTCGTGCCCACCCGGGAGGATCTGTCGCCATTGGTGAAAGACGCCCAGGGCCGCACCTCCATCCGGGTGACGCCCCATCCCGTGGCCGCCGCCCTGTGCCGCCTGGCCGCCTCTCCCCTGAGCGCCACCAGCGCCAACATAAGCGGCTATCCCCCGGCCGCCAGTTCCCAGGAACTGGATCCCACGGTGTGCGCCCTGGTCGACGCCGTGGTCATCGGTTCCCCCGAGCCCGCCGGAGGCCCGGCCTCCACCGTGGCCGTGCCAGGCGGCGGCGGCCGGTTGACCGTGGTCAGGCCGGGGGTCGTTTCGGTCGAGGCCCTGGCTGCGGCGGGTTTTGTCTTGACTGTGCCGCCGCCCCGGTCGTAATTTTTCCAATCGGGAAAGAGGCATTCCGGAACATCACGTATGGACGAACAAAAACAGTTCCCACCGCAACCCGCGCCCCGGGCGAAGCTGATCGTCCTGGCCCTGGCGGTGGCTCTTTTGGGAGGATGGGCGATGTTTGCCGAGATGAAAACCACAGACGACGCCGGGCCGCCGCTTCGCATCTATGGTCCCGGCGGGCCGTATCTGCCCATGCGCGAATGCGCCGAGGCCTTTTCCCGGGAATTTTTTATCCCGGCCCAGGTGGTGAAGGGGCAGCCGGACCAGATCGCCGAACGCGTGGCCACGGATGGCGACGTGTATTACGGCGGCGCGCCGTACATGATGGAGGATTTCATCCTGGACTATCCCGGGGTGGTGGATGCGGCGACCGTGCGCCAGCTTTTTCCCCGCCGCATCGGGATCATCGTGCGCCGGGGAAATCCCAAGGGCGTCCGGGGGACGGCGGACCTGTCGCGGCCGGGGATATCCATTCTGGACGTGGGCCTGGAGAACATGGAGGCCTTTCGCGGCGACGCGCCGGGCGGGACAAAAAACGTCGGTCGCCACGTGACCTCCGGCGAGGAGGGATTTGCGGCCTGGACGGCGCATCCCGAACTGGACGCCTGGGTGACCTACCGGTCCTGGTTCGTGCGCCTGACCGGCGGGGAGGAGTTTGTGCCCATCGACGGCCCCGAGGGGCTTCGCGGTACGCCCGTGGCCCTGACCCGGCGCACCCAGCGTCCGCATGATGCCGGGGCCTTTCTGGATTTTCTGGGCACGGACGCGGCCCGGCGCATCTTTCAGAAACACGGCTGGGAGTGATCCGCTTCACAACCATGGCGGGCCGGGTCATCCGACCGGGGCCACCCCTGCGGAGGGCGATATGAAGATTCTGGGCATCTGCGCCAGCCCCAACGGCAAAAAGAGCCAGACCCGGCGGCTGGTCCAGGGGGTTCTGGACGGCGCGGCCTCCTGCGGCGCCGAGGTGGAATTCGTGGACCTGTGCAGGCTTAAAATCGAATTCTGCATCGGCTGCCGCAAGTGTTTCGATACGGGGTCGTGTTTTTTCAAGGACGACTATCAGGGGCTCCTGGACAAGATGCTGGCCGCCGACGGCATGGTCTGGGGCTCGCCCAACTATTCCTTCTGCGTCAGGGCCCAGATGAAGGCCCTGATCGACCGCATGGCCGACGTGATCCATCTGCAGTCCTTCGACGGCAAATACTGTTGCGCGGCGGCCACGGGCGGCCGCGACGACACGGTCATCACCCGCTACCTGTCCATGAATTTCCTGGATTTCGGGGCCTACGTCACCGGCACGGTGGGCGCGGTGGTGACCCAGGGGCCGCAGGCCGTGGATGCGGCGGAACAGACCGCCCTGGCGCTGGGCAAGGCCCTTTATGCGGACATCCGCGACAAGCGTTCCTTTTTCGACCAGCGCAAGGACATCGAGAAAAACCGTCATGAATTCCAGGCCAAGATCCGGGCCGCCAAGGACGTGTGGCGCAACCAGTACGCCTATTGGGAAGCCCGCGGCTGGCCCTGAGGCGGCCGTGGCGCGGCGGGGAGCGGTGACGGCCGAGGCGTTGATGGCGGCGGGATTTGCGCTTGTCCGGGATCAGGGGGTCCGGGGGAAATGATTTTCCCCGGGCGGGGTTCGGGGCGGCAGCCCCGACTTCTTCAGGGCCGCATACGCCCGCTCCACGCTGACATCGGCCAGACACGGCGGCGGCACGGGGCACTCCGGCGCGAACTCCCCGGAGGTGACCGTCACGCACGGGCTGCACGGCATGTCCGCCGTCACCACGGCCATGCCCGGCGGTCCCCATTGCCGGGGCGAGGTCGGCCCGAAAATCGACACCCCGGGGACGCCGAGCAGGCCCGCCAGGTGCATGGGGCCGCAGTCCGGGCCGAGAACGGCCCGGGCCTGGCGCATGGCCGCCATGAGGTCCATGAGGTTTTCCGGGGCAAGGCTCGGCCACGGCCCGCACGCCACGCCACGTTCGAGCTCGGCCGGTCCCAGCATGAAGACCGGTTTGAGACCGGACTTCGCCAGCATCCCGGCCAGAAGCAGAAAATGCGCCATGGGCCAGGTCTTTTTGACGTGTCCCGCGCCAGGGAACAGGAGCACGGCGGGCGGGCCTTGTTTTTCCGTACCAGCCGTACCAGCCGTACCAGCCATGCCAGCCGTGCCAGCCGTGTCGGCCAGGCCGGCCGTACTGGCCGGGTCGGACAGCCCGATGGCCCCGATGAGCCCGTTGGGCGCATGCGAGGCGATGGCTGTAGCCCGGCCCAAAGCCGCTGCCGAGGGCGTGCGGCCTTCGAAGCGATCCCGGAAGACGGCCAGCCAGTCGTCGCGCCAGGGGATGCCCAGACCGGCCAGCGCCTCGCGGTAGAGGTCGCGGGGCGGGTCGAAGCGGCCCGGAACCACCCCGGGCAGAAACAGGAAACGCGGATCGTCCGGGACGTCCGGCCGCCGGAAAAGCCCCGGGCGGACCACCAGGGTGTCGGCCAGGGCCACAGGCCAGCCGGGGGCGCCGTACAGGGCGTCCAATTCACGGCAGAGCAGAGAAGGGCAAGGGACCGAGCCAAGGGCCGCAAAAAAGGGGGCATGGCCCGGGCGGGTGCGGAAAAAATGCGATGCCGTGCGAAAATGCGCAAAAAGGCTGAGCGCCGCAGGCCAGGCCGCCAGCATGTCGCCCAGGGCCCCGTTGTGCTCGAAAACGATGCGGCCGAAATCATTCTTGTCAGTCATATCCGTTTGGCGTAACTTTGAAAAAAGGAAAATGAAGGTTTTTGGCCGGTTGCCCCGCAAGCCCCGCCGGGGGCGCCAGAGGAGTCGGCCAGGGAGACGGCATGCCCTTGACCAAGCCTTGCCCCCACTGCGGCCAACCCGTGGTGCATTACGTAAATCCCGTGCCCACCGTGGACGCCCTGATCCATATTCCCGGGCGCGGGGTGGTGCTCGTCAAGCGAAAAAACGATCCGCCCGGCTGGGCGCTGCCCGGCGGCTTCGTGGATTACGGCGAAACCGTGGAGGCCGCCGCCATCCGCGAGGCCAAGGAAGAAACCGGGCTCACGGTGGAACTGACCGGGCTTCTCGGGGTCTACTCCGACCCCCGGCGCGACACGCGGCAACACACCATAAGCGTGGTCTTCACGGCCCAATGCCTGGACCCGGACGAACTGGCCGCAGGCGACGACGCCGGGGACGCGGAGGTCTTTCCCCTCTCCGGGCTGCCCGAGCCCCTGGCCTTCGACCACGGCCGCATCCTTGAAGACTACGCCCGGTTGTATCGAAAATACAATCCGCGTCCCAGATGATTTTCGGCCTTGTCACGGGACCGGCATGATGCGAAGGATAAAAGGGATGAGGACGCATGGTCGCAGGCCATTTCGGGGAATGTGATGAAGTTTAACCACAAGGTGTTGTTTGTCGCCTCGGAGATGTATCCCTTCTCCAAGACCGGCGGTCTGGGCGACGTCATGGGCTCCCTGCCCGTGGAACTCAAGCGCCAGGGCGTGGACGTGGCGCTGATCTCTCCCTATTACGGCCGCCTGAACACCGGCGACCACCAACTGCGGCTGGTCTACTCCAAATGCCGCGTGGGCTACCCCTGGGCGCCCGTCACCGCCGACATCTATACCGCCACGCACGAGGACGTCCCGGTCTATTTCGTGCAACGCGGGGAATATTTCGACCGCCGCTACTACTACAACACTCACGACGGCGACTATTTCGACAACTGCGAACGCTTCATCTTTTTCTGCCGGGCCACCCTGGCCTGGGCCAGCCGCCTGGACGGGGCTCCGGCCATCGTCCACGCTCACGACTGGCAGGCCGCCCTGGTTCCGGCCTATCTGCATTTTTTACGGCCCGAGGCCCCGTTCTGGCGCAATACCAAGACCATCCTGACCATCCACAACCTGGCCTTCCAGGGCCGCTTCGCCTCCCGGCTCTTTTTCGGGTCGGGCCTGCCGCCCGAGGCCTGGACCATGGACGGCGCGGAATACTGGGGCGACTTCAATCTGCTCAAAGCCGGCATCGCCTACAGCGATCTGGTGACCACCGTCAGCCCCTCCTATGCCCTGGAGATTTTGTTCCGGCAGTGCGGTTGCGGCCTGGAGGGCATCCTCACCAAGCGGGTCTTCAATCTGCGCGGCATCTTAAACGGCGCGGACTACACCGTGTGGGATCCCTCGGGGGACAAGTATCTGCCCTGCACCTACAACCCGGAGGAGCTGGCGGGCAAGGAGTTGTGCAAACGCAACCTCCTGGCCGAGTTGGGCATGAAAAAGAAGCTGGCCAAGCGGCCCGTGCTCGGATTCATCGGCCGGTTGCGCCGCCAGAAGGGCATAGACTTGCTCCTCGACATCCTGCCCAGGCTCATGGAGCAGGACATCGGCGTGGTGGTCCTTGGCGAGGGCAATCTCGAATTCGAGGCCAAGCTCATGGACATGGTGGAGCGCTATCCCGGTCGGCTCGGGGTGCGCATCGGCTACACCGAGGATCTGGCCCACCGCATCCAGGCCGCGTCGGACATCTTTCTCATGCCCTCGCGCTACGAGCCCTGCGGCCTGACCCAGATCTACGCCCTTCGATTCGGCACTCCGCCTGTGGCCACGGCCGTTGGCGGGCTTCGGGACACCATCGTCCCCTGGCCCGATCCGGCCGCCACGGGCTTCACCTTTGCCGCCGCCGACCCGGACCTGTTTTATGCGGCCATCCAAAACGCCATCGACGTCTATTCCCGCCCAGACGAGTGGCGGGAGATGGTCGTGCGGGCCATGCGCGCCGACTTCTCCTGGGAGAAGGCGGCCAAGGCCTACATCCAGGTCTACCGGGAACTGGGGGCGGACCTATGAGGACCGGCCATGACTGTCGATCTTTCCCATGTGGCGTCGAGTCCGGTAAACATCGCTGAATTCGACCTGTATCTGTTCGGCAAAGGCCGTCACTTCGATCTCTACCGCGTGCTTGGGGCGCATCCCGATGTCCGCGACGGACATGAAGGCTATCGCTTCGCCGTCTGGGCCCCCCATGCCCGGGCCGTGAGCGTGGCCGGGGATTTCAACGACTGGGCCCCGGGCCGCCACAAGCTGTATCCCGTGGCCGCCTCGGGGGTGTGGGCCGGATTTGTTCCCGGCGTGCCGCGCGGGGCGCTGTACAAGTTCGCCGTGCGCCAGCATGGCGGGGACATGGCGCTCAAGGCCGACCCTTACGCCTTTTTCGCCCAGTTCCGGCCCGAGACGGCCTGCCTGACCTGGGATCTGGACAACCACGCCTGGGAGGACGCGGCCTGGATGCAGGCCCGCCGGGAGCGGGGCCTGCCCATCAACGAGGCCGTGTCCATCTACGAGGTCCATGCCGGTTCCTGGCGTTTCAAGACCGACCAGTACGGCTCGTTTTATTCCTATCGGGAACTGGCCGAAACCCTCTTGCCCTATGTGGCCGACCTGGGGTTCACCCACATCGAGTTCATGCCCCTGGCCGAGCATCCCCTGGACGAGTCCTGGGGCTACCAGACCGGGCATTATTTCGCCCCCACCTCCCGCTTCGGCCAGCCCGAGGATCTGAAATACTTCATCGACGCCTGCCACGCCCGGGGCGTAGGCGTCATCCTGGACTGGGTGCCCGGGCATTTCCCCAAGGACGCCTGGGGTCTTGGCCGCTTCGACGGCACCGGGCTCTACGAACACGAAGACCCCCGCCAGGGCGAGCACCCGGACTGGGGCACCTACATCTTCAATTTCGCCCGGCACGAGGCAAGGAATTTCCTGTTGGCCAACGCCCTCTACTGGTTCAAGGAATTCCACATCGACGGCCTGCGCATCGACGCCGTGGCCTCCATGCTCTACCTGGACTATTCCCGTCAGGACGGGGAGTGGGCGCCCAACGAATTCGGCGGCAAGGAGAACATCGCGGCCATCGAGTTTCTGCGCGACCTCAATACCGTGGTGCATGAGCATTTCCCGGGCGCGGCGGTCATCGCCGAGGAATCCACCTCCTGGCCCGGGGTGTCCCGGCCGGTCTACGCCGGGGGGCTGGGGTTCACCTTCAAGTGGAACATGGGCTGGATGAACGACACCTTGTCCTATTTCGCCAAGGAGCCCATCCACCGCTCCCACCACCAGAACAACCTGACCTTCTCCATGCTCTACGCCTTCCACGAAAACTTCATCCTGCCCCTGTCCCACGACGAGGTGACCCACGGCAAAGGGGCGCTTTTGTCCAAGATGCCCGGGGACATGTGGCGGATGTTCGCCAATCTGCGGCTTTTCTACGCCTACATGTGGGCCCATCCCGGCAAGAAGCTTTTGTTCATGGGCGGCGAGTTCGGGCAGTGGCGGGAATGGAGCTCCCGGGAGCCCCTGGATTGGGCGCTCCTGGATTTTTCCACCCACCAGGGGATCATGGCCCTGGTGCGCGACCTCAACGCCTTCTATCGCCGCACTCCGGCCATGCACGTGCGCGACAACGACTGGACAGGCTTTGAATGGGTGGATTTGACGGACTACGCCTCTTCGGTCATCTCCTTTCTGCGCAAGGCCCCGGACGGCGCCCAGATCCTGTGGGTGTTCAACTTCACCCCCGTGGTCCGGGAAAAGTACTGCGTGGGCTGCCGCGTGCCGGGATATTGGCGGGAATTGTTTAATACCGACGCCGCCTGTTTCGGCGGCTCCAACGTGGGCAATGCCGGAGGCGTGCAGGCCCGGCCCTCGGCCCTTGGCGGCTGGCCAAATTATCTGGAACTGACCCTGCCGCCCCTGGCCGCCGTGGCCCTGACCCCGGAATGCGTCCCGCAACCGGACCCGGGCGCGGCGTCCTAGACCCTTTTTCCTGTGACGCATCCCGCTTGTGTGGGCACAAGGAGTATTTTGCCATGGAGCGAGCCCGCATGAAGACCGTGCTCATCACCCTGGGCGATTCCAACGGCCTGGGTCCGGAACTGGTGTGTCGCCACTTTTTGGAAGGCGCCAGCCCCGAAGACATCCGCTATCTGCTTATCGGGCCGGAAACGGCCCTTTCCTGGCATGTGGCCCGCCTGGGCGGGGGACGGTTCTGGGAGCGGCTGGCCGCCCCGCAACAGGCAGCCTCCCGGGACGCCGGGGTGTACCTGTACGTGCCCGAGCGGCTGGAGGGCATGGCCGTCCTGCCGGGGGTGGAAAACGTCAGCGGCGGACTGGCCGCCGGGGTGTCCCTGGACGTTGCCTGCGACCTGCTCATGGGGCGTCTGGCCGGGGCCATCGTGACCGGCCCCTTGAGCAAGATGGCGCTCAACCGGGCCGGTTTCGCCTTCCCGGGGCATACCGAGTTTTTGGCCGAGCGGGCCGGAGTCGGCCCCGAAGGAGTGTGCATGCACCTGTGCGGGCCGCGCCTGCGGGTCAGCCTGGTCACCACCCATCCCCCGCTGCGGCAGGTTCCGGACCTCATCACCCGTGAACGCATCCTGACCTGCCTGCGCCTGACCCACGGCTTCGTCAACGCCCTGGGCCTTGAAAGCCCCATCGCGGTGTGCGGGGTCAATCCCCATGCCGGGGAGGGCGGGCTGCTTGGCCGGGAGGAGATCGAGGTGGTGGAACCGGCCATGGCCGAGGCCCGGAGCGAGGGCATCGACGCCGTGGGGCCGCTTCCGGCGGACACGGTCTTTTTCCGGGCCGCCTCGGGCGAATTCTCCGCCGTGCTGGCCATGTACCACGACCAGGGCCTTGGCCCGCTGAAGCTTCTGCACTTCCACGAATGCGTCAACGTGACGCTGGGTCTTCCCTTCATCCGCACCTCCGTGGGTCACGGCACGGGGTTCGGGCTTGTAGGCACGGGCAAGGCCGACCTGGGCAGTTTCCGGGCGGCGGTGGAGTTGGCTTGGACGCTTCTGGCCGCCGAGTAATCGGCCGCCGTCATGTCATCCCTCGACCTGTTCGACCCCCTGGTCGCGGCCTGGTTCCGGGAGCGGCTGGGGACGCCCACGGCCGTGCAGGCCGAAACCTGGGAGCGGGTGGCCCGGGGCGAGCATGTGCTGGTGTCGGCGGAGACCGGCAGCGGCAAGACCCTGGCCGCCTTCCTGCACGTCATAAACGCCCTGTTGACCGGCGGGATGCCGACGGGCGGGCTGCGGGCGCTGTACGTTTCGCCGCTTAAGGCCCTTGGCGCGGACGTGCGCGAGAACCTGGCCGGGCCGCTTGCGGACCTGCGCCGCCGGTTCCAGGCCGCCGGACGGGCCGTCCCCGAGATCCGGGTCATGACCCGCAGCGGCGACACCCTCCAGCCCCAGCGGCGGTCCATGCTCCGCCGTCCCCCCGAGATCCTGGTCACCACCCCGGAAAGCCTGCATCTGTTGCTCACCTCCCTTGGCGGTCGGGCCATGCTCGGCGGCGTGCGGCTGGTGATCCTGGACGAGATCCACGCCGTGGCCGGAAACCGGCGGGGGACGCTTGTAAGCCTTGGCGTGGAGCGGCTGGCGCATTTGTGCGGGGAATTTCAGCGGGTGGCCCTGTCGGCCACGGTCAGGCCCGAGGAGGTTCTGGCCCGGTTCGTGGGCGGTTACCGGCTGACGGGCGGCCCAGGCGTCCCGGAAGGTTCGGAGGCCATGGGGCATGTCCCGCGCCCCGTGTCCGTGGTCCGGGGCGCGGCGGCCAAGCCGCTGGCGGTGACGGTACGGGTTCCCGAACGCACCGGGGAGCGCACCCCGGGGGATTTCTACGCGCCCTATGTCGCGGCCTGGCGGGAGATGCTTTTCGCCAACCGGACCACGGCCTTTTTCATCGACAGCCGCCGGTTGTGCGAGAAAGTGGCCAGGCTGATCAACGCCGAGGCCGATCCGCCCCTGGTCTATCCCCACCACGGCTCCCTGTCCCGGGAGGTGCGCCGGGCCGTGGAAAAACGCCTCAAGGCCGGGACGCTGCGCGGCGTGGTGGCCACGGGCTCCTTGGAGCTTGGCATCGACGTGGGCGATCTGGACGCGGTGGCCCTGATCCAGACCCCGCCGAGCATCTCCGCCGCCGTGCAGCGCGTGGGCCGTTCGGGGCACCGGGTGGGCGCGACGCGCCGGGGAATATTCTTCCCGCTGTCCGAGTTGGAGACGGCCCTGGCCGGGGTCATGGCCCGGGCCGTGGCCGCAGGCGACATCGAGGAGGTGTCCGTGGTCATGCGTCCCCTGGACGTGCTGGCCCAGACGCTTTTGTCCATGACCGCGCACGAGGCCGTGCCCGTGGACCGGCTGTTCGCCCAGGTGCGCTGCGCCGCCCCCTACCACGATCTGCCGCGCCGCCAGTTCGACCTGGTGCTTTCCATGCTGGCCGGGCGCTACGGCGAGTCCCGGCCACGGGAGTTGGCGGCCAAGGTGTTCCATGACCGGGTGGCGGGCACGGTGCGCGCCCGGCCCGGGGCGGCGCTGGCCATTTACGCCTCGGGCGGGGTGATCCCGGATCGGGGGACGTACACGGCCCGGGTGGCCGGGGAGGGCTCGGCCCGGGGGGTGGTGGCCGAGCTGGACGAGGAATTCGTGTTCGAGGCCAGGCTGGGGCAGGTCTTTGCCGCGGGCGGCCAGGGCTGGCGCATCGAGCGCATCACCCCGGCCGAGGTGATCGTGTCCCCGGCCTCGGCCGCTTCGGCGGCCCCGCCCTTTTGGCATGGCGACCAGCGGGGTTGGGACGCCCATTTCGCGTCCCGGGCAGGGGAGTTTTTCCAGTGGGCCGAAGAGCGCCTGGGGCGCGGGGTTGGCGCACACGATCCGGGTTTTCTGGCCGATCTGGCCCGGGACTATCATCTGGAGCCCCATGCCGCCCGGGTGCTGGCCGAGGCCCTGGCGGCCCAGCGCACGGCAACCCGGGCCTGCCTGCCGCACCAGGGGCACATCGTGGTGGAGCACACGGCCACGGGCCCGGGCGGCGGGCCCGGACGGCAGACCATCCTGCACATGCCGTTCGGGCTTCGCATCAACCGGACCATGGCCCTGGTTCTGGAGGCGGCCTTTGCCGACAGGCTCGGGCAGGAGGTGCGCAGCCACGCCGCCAATGAGGGCGTGGCCCTTGTCTGTCCCGACGAACCGGGCGACATGGACGCAGCGGGGATTTTTTCCCTGGTGTCCCCGGCCGGGGTGGAAGGGCTTTTGCGGCGCAGGCTGGAGGGTTCCCAGGAGTTCGGCGCGGCCTTTCGCGAGGCGGCTTGGCGCTCCCTGGTGCTTGGCCGGTCGAAGATCGGCAGGCGCATGCCGCTTTGGGTCACCCGCCTTGCGTCCCAGAAGCTTTTTGCGGCGGTCAGGGATCTTGCCGATTTCCCCCTGGTCATCGAGGCCTGGCGGACCTGCCTGACCGAGCGTTTCGACGTGCCCGGGCTGGTACGGGTGCTGGCGGGCCTGCAAAGCGGCCAGATCGCCTGGACCGAATGCCGCACCGTGCTGCAAAGCCCCCTGGCCCGGGACATGGTCTGGCGGGTGGTGGCCGGGTTCATGTACGCCGGGGACCAGTCCGGCTCCCCTGCGGCCACGGGCGTCTCCCCGGATCTGGTGGCCGAGGCGGCGGCCGATGCGGCGCTGCGGCCCCTGGCCTCTCCCGAGGCGGCCGCGCGGCTGGGGGAGCTTTTGCGGCGCACGGCCCCGGGCCATTCCCCGGGGAGCGGCGAGGAACTTTTGCAGCATGCCGTGGAGCGGCTGGCCATCCCCCTGGCCGAATGGCAGGCGCTTTTTCGGGCCATGTCCCGGGATCACGGGCCTGCCCTGGCCGACCTGGAAGATTCGCTGGCGGACAGGCTGGTGCGCGTCGCCTTGCCTGGGCCCGGCCCCCAGGCCGGGATGCTGGTCGTCGCCGTGGAGAATCTGCCCCGGCTGCGCGCGGCGCGGATTCTGGACGGGCCGCCCGATGCGCCCAATGCGCCAGATTCGCCCGATCCAGATGAGGCGGCCGTGGAGGTGCTGGCCGAGTGGCTGCGGTTTTACGGCCCCGTGGACCCGGATTTCGCCTCCCACACCCTGGGGCTTACTCCCGAACGCGGCCAGGCCATGCTGTCCGCCCTGGTGCGGGACGGTTCGCTGGTGGCCGGAAGGCTGGTCTCCGGCGGCGGCAGCGGGGATGTGTGCGACACGGCCAATTTCGAACGCCTGTTGCGTCTTGGCCGATCCCTGGCCGCCCCCCGGGCGCCGACCGTGCCCTTGTCCCGGCTGACGCCCTTTCTGGCCGCCATCCAGGGGGTTTCGCCCCGGGGCGAGTCCGCCGAGGCCCTTTTCGAGCGGCTGCGGCGGCTGACCTGCCTGTCCCTGCCCGCCAGCCTGTGGGAGGCCGAGGTGCTGCCTGCCAGGATGGCCGGATATGCCCCGGCGGTCCTGGACGAGGTGTTGCGGCACGGGGGCCTGTCGTGGCGGGGAAGCGGCCCGGAGCGCGTGAGCTTCGCCTTTCCCGGCGATTTCGACCTGCTTGCGGCGCAGGACGGCCGGGACAGGCCCGGGGAGGCGCCCGGGGAGGCGCCCGGAGAAGCGACGGGGGAAGGGCCCGGGGGACTGGAGGCGCTTTTTCCCGACCCTCTGGCCGCCTATGATTTTTCCGCGCTGCTGCGCCGTTCGGGCCTGCGTCCGGGGGAATTGGCCGCCACACTGTGGGCGGCGGTGTGGCGCGGCGAGGTGGAAAACGACGCCTTCGAGGCCCTGCGCCACGGCCTGCACCACGATTTTCGGCTTCCGGACCTGTCCGGCGGCGGCGCCGGGGCTGGGCGATGTAAAAGCCCCAGGACACGTCGCGGCTTAAGTCGGTGACCACCAA
>NZ_JAZHDB010000024.1:0-7590 GCF_036584575.1 Desulfolutivibrio sp. | reverse complement strand
GGGGCCCAGCACGCTTTGGTACAGCACGAACCGGTCCATGCGGCACGTTGGCCATGGAGGGGGCGAAGCCCCATCCCCGAAAAAAATCGCCCCTTTTGACTTACGTCAAGGGCGCAACGGGCCAGGGGACGTATCTCTTGTCTCAACGCGGCAAGCGCCAACTTTCAACAGGAGGACGTGAACATGTTTTGTTACCAATGCGAACAGACCGCCAAGGGTCTCGGCTGTGACAAGCTCGGCGTGTGCGGCAAAAAGCCCGAGGTGTCCGATCTCCAGGATCTTTTGGTGTACGCCCTGTCCGGGCTTTCGATGGTGGCCCACGCGGCCCGGCAAAAGGGCGTGACCGACGCCGAGGTCAACCATTTCACCATGGCCGCCATGTTCTCCACCCTGACCAACGTCAATTTCGATCCCGAGCGGTTTCCGGCCCTGATCGAAAAGACCGTGGCCATGCGCAAGGCCCTGGCGGCCAAGGCGGGCGTGACCGTCACCGGCGGCCCGGCGGACTATGAACCGGCGAAGTCCCTGGACGGCCTCATCGCCCAAGGCCATGAGCACGGCTTAAAGACCATTCCGGCCGTGGACCCTGACGTTTTGTCGCTGAAGCATACGCTCATCTTCGGCCTCAAAGGCGTGGCCGCCTACGCCGACCACGCCGCCATCCTGGGCCATTCCGACGACGCCGTGGCCGAATTTACGCACAAGGCCCTGACGGCCGTCTACGACCCCTCCCTGGACCTGGGGGCCATGGTGGCCATGGTGCTCGAATGCGGCCAGGCCAACCTCAAGGCCATGGAGCTGCTCGACGCGGCCAACACCGGAACCTACGGCCACCCCGTGCCCACCGAGGTTCCGCTGGGGGCCAAGGCGGGCAAGGCCATCCTGGTTTCGGGCCATGACTTGAAAGACCTGCACGATCTGCTCAAGCAGACCGAGGGCAAGGGCATTTTCATCTACACCCACGGCGAGATGCTGCCCTGCCACGGCTATCCGGAGCTGAAGAAATTCAAGCATTTTTACGGCCACTACGGCACCGCCTGGCAAAACCAACTCAAAGAGTTCGCGGCCTTCCCCGGGGCCATCCTGATGACCACCAACTGCATCCAAAAGCCCGGGGCAATCTACCAGGAGAACATCTTCACCACCGGCCTTGTGGGCTGGCCGGGCGTGACCCATGTCAAAAACGGCGACTTCGGCCCGGTCATTGAAAAGGCCCTGGCCCTGCCGGGGTTTGCCGAGGATACGGACAAGGGATCGGTCATGGTGGGATTCGCCAGAAACGCCATCCTGGGCGTGGCCGGGGCGGTCATCGACGCGGTCAAGGCCGGAAAGATCCGCCACTTCTTCCTGGTGGCCGGGTGCGACGGGGCCAAGCCGGGACGCAACTACTACACCGAGTTCGTGGAGAAGGCCCCGGCCGACACCGTGATCTTGACCCTGGCCTGCGGCAAGTTCCGTTTCTTCGACCAAAAGCTGGGCGACATCGGCGGCATCCCGCGTCTTCTGGACATCGGCCAGTGCAACGACGCCTATTCGGCCATCCAGGTGGCCGTGGCCCTGGCCAAGGCCTTCGAATGCGGGGTCAACGACCTGCCCCTGTCCATGGTCCTGTCCTGGTACGAGCAAAAGGCCGTGGCCATCCTTTTGACGCTTCTGTCGCTGGGCATCAAAAACATCCGCCTGGGACCGACCCTGCCCGCGTTTTTGACCCCCAACGTGCTCAATTACCTGGTGGAGACCTACAACATCAAACCCATCACCACCCCGGACGAGGACTTGAAGGCCATCCTCGGATAGCTGAAATCTACGTCAGGCGCCCCTGGATCGGGGAGGCCCGCCCACGCCGCCGACCTCCCCGCCCCAAGGGGCAAAGGAATACGCTATGACCGCCATGCGAAAGATCATCGAAATCGACGAAGAGCTGTGCAACGGCTGCGGCCAGTGCGTCACGGGCTGCGCCGAGGGGGCGCTGCACATCGTGGACGGCAAGGCGAGGCTTGTGGCCGAACGGTATTGCGACGGCCTGGGGGCCTGCATCGGCGAGTGCCCCACGGGCGCGCTTCAAATCATCGAACGCCCGGCCGAGGCCTTTGACGAAGCGGCCGTTCACGAACTGCTGGCCGCCGAAAAGGCCGCCCCCATGCCCTGCGGCTGCCCATCAAGCAACGTGATGAGCCTTTCGCCGTGCGAGAAGGCCAATGCGCCCACGGGGCTGACCGGCGCCCCCGATTCCGCCCCGGCGGCAGGCGTCGGCCGGGCCTCGGCCCTGTCCCATTGGCCGGTGCAGTTGCGGCTCATTCCGGCCGATGCGCCGTTTTTGCGCGGGGCGAGCCTGCTTCTGGCCGCGGACTGCGTTCCGGCTTCGTTTCCGGGCTACCACGACTTCCTGGCCGGACGTTGCGTGGCCATCGGCTGCCCCAAATTCGACGACGCGACAGCCTACGTGGCCAAGCTGACGGACATGATCCGGGTCGCGGGCATCACGGACATCACGGTTCTGGAGATGGAGGTGCCGTGCTGCCACGGATTGCACCGCATCGCCCTGTCGGCCGTGGAGGGTTCCGGGGCGCGCGTGCCGGTAAGGCGCGTCGTGGTGTCGCGCCGGGGCGAGATCATCGCCCGTGAGTTGGCGGGAGGACTGGCCCGGCCCCAGGGCGCCTGCGCCTGCATGGGATAGCGCCGGGCAGTGGCCAGGCAGGCTCAGGCGTTTCGCGAAACAGACGCCGAACGTATTTGTTGAAGGCGCAGCGGAAAACAGCCAGGCGCGGCATGGGAGAGGGCGTTTTACCACGGACAACGACCCGGCGGGCGCGACTGGCGCAGCCGGGGCAGCGGGAGGACAGACCATGCGCAAGACCAATCTTTTCGAGGCGGGGACGTTTAAGGAGAAGGGCTTCGGCAAGCTTTTGGTGCACGACTCGCCGTATTTCAAGATCATCAACTTCAACTTCGAGCCGGGGCAGGAACTGCCCATCCACTCCCACGACCTGGAGGGGCAACTGTCCATCGCGGTCATCGAGGGCGAGGGGGAGTTTCTGGCCGAGGGAGGGACCATGCCCGCCCGGGCCGGGGACGTGCTGGTGTCGGATATCGCCGAACCCCACGGGGTGCGGGCCGCGACCCGCATGCGGGTGCTGGTGACCATCGCCCCGCCCATCTAGTATTGCGTTTGGCCATTTCCGTTATGGCTTAGCAAGCAGCAACACCTTGAATTTATACTTTTTATTCACAAAAAAGATAAATGTTTTTTGTGAACGCCACACAAGGCCGTGTCGACATTCATTGGCGGAAACGGCCGCCTGACTCCACCGCACAGACAAAGCCCCTGCCTCTGATTCCCGGCGGGGGGGTTGTCGTTCTTTATGGGTCTGCTAACAAATGCTGGTCGGGCAGGTCTCTTTGAAACGCTCGTCACCTTGACAATTTGTAATTTAAAAATTACAAATTGGCATGAACATCGTCCGCCGCTACCGCACCGAAGATGGTCGAGAGGTCATCACCGAATGGCTGGCCCACCTCCGAGACGTGCGGGCGAAGGCGCGAATCGCCGCCCGGGTGGATCGGCTCAAAGCTGGCAACCTCGGTGACTGTAAACCCCTGCGGGACGGCGTGTCGGAACTGCGGGTCGACTACGGCCCGGGGTATCGCGTCTCTTTCGGCGTGGTGGGCTCCCAGGTGATTTTGCTGCTTTGCGGCGGTGACAAGCGCTCCCAGGAGGCCGACATCGAGAAGGCCGCCGAGTACCTGGCCGATTTCAAAAGGAGGATGCAACCATGAAGAACCTCGACCGCGCCAGCGTCAGCCATGACGACGCCCTTGTCCGTGAACTGCGGGCCGATCCAGCCTATGCTGCGGAGTACCTCCAGGCCGCCATGGAAGATACCGAGGAACCGGCCGTGCTGCTCATCGCCTTGCGCCATGTCTCCGAAGCCTACGGCATGGCCGATGTCGCCAAGGCCGCCGGCATCAAACGGGAAAGTCTGTATCGCGCCCTGTCGCCCAAGGGAAACCCGACGCTGAAAACCTTGACGGCGGTGTTGAAGGCAGTCGGTCTACGGCTGGCCGTAGCCCCTGGAACCTCCGGCCAACAATCCGCTTGCGCCTGTTAAATCTGCCTTCCAGGAACGGGTTCAGCGTCGTCGCCGTGGGCGTCGTGCTTGCCCTGACGGCTCTTTTCTTCCTGACTGCCAAGGGCCAACGATGCCGCCCACAGACCTACCCGGTCATGGTCTTGTTGCGGCCGCTACGCTTGGCGGAGTACATGGCCTGGTCCACCCGGGTCAGCCAGTCTTCCAGGAGCTCTCCGGGCCGGTATTCGGCCACCCCGAAGCTGACGGTCAAACGTACCCCATCGGAAAAGGCGTGGTCGGCGACCGTCTGGCGCAGTTTTTCGGCCACGCCAAAGGCGGCATGGTCGTCCGTGCGCGGGGCCAGGATCAAAAACTCCTCGCCGCCCCAGCGAAACACGTAATCCACGGAACGCATGCCGACCGCGGCCAGCCGCCCCAGATCCGCCAGCACCTTGTCGCCCACGGCATGGCCCAGGGTGTCGTTGATGGTCTTGAAGTGGTCGATGTCGAACATCAAAAGCGAGACATGGTCGGCATAGCGCCGGGCCAGCTCCATCTCCCGGACCACCACCTCGTCGAACTTGCGGCGGTTGAAAAGCCCGGTCAGACAGTCCACCGTGGCCAGCTTGCCCAATTCTTCGTTGGCGATCTCCAGGGACCGCCTGTCGGCCACGATATCGTTGATCAGGGGCCGAAACAGCGCCACGCCCATGAAGGCCAGGATGGCCAATGTCCCGAGCAAAAACGCCAGCGGCAGCCGGTCCAGAAGGAAAAGACTCCGTCCGCTCTCGCTTTGATGGTGCAGGAGCAGGGCGTCCAGCCCGGCCAAGAGCTCCAGGCCGCCCGTCTCGTGGAAACGTCTGATCAAGGCATGGGACAAGGGTTTCCCGGCCTGGGCCTGCCGGGCCACAGTGCGGGCCGTGTTCACGAACACGTCCAGACGCCGGGTGATCTCCTGCCAGGAGTCGGTGTCCGGGGGGGCCAAATCTCCGGTCTGGAGGCCGCCCAGCCGGGCATGGACCGAAAGCAGTTCGCGAAGGGCGCCCTGCATCTCGTTGAGGGCCGTATCCCGAACGGACGGCAGGGCCGCGCGGTCCGCGACAAAGCCGAGGATCACCACGCTCTGGGCCAGCATGCGCTGCCGCACGCTCAGGTCAATCACCACGGCCCGGCGCCTTTCCAGGTTCATGGTCCTGTCCAGAAACAGATATGACCCCCCGGCCAGGACGGCCAGAAGCAGCAGGGCGCTGGCGTAACGCCAGGTCAGGGCGAATTTGGTCATGCGGCTTCCCGGCGCGGGGACAGGGCTCAACCTCCCGACCCGGCGCGCGACGGCCCCATGCAGGGGCGAACACATCGAATGCGGAAACACTGGCGTCTTCCGGAATTCACACCGCCCGTTCGTAAATCCCGGGGCGGGTACTGCATCAGGATTGTTGGCGCGTAAGCGAGATGCTGCCGGGGAACGCAGAAAAAGCCGCCCCCTGGACCGCCGAGACATACCACACTTGGCAAAAAAGAAAAGCCCCGCAGGCCGAACGCCCGGACTCCCATGGTCGCGGTCGGCGGGGAACACGAAAAGCCGGGGCTGTCCCGAATGCCGCCACGGCCGGACGGGGATGCCCGCTAAAACCCAACGACGCATTCGCCCGGGGCGAAACGCTTCTCGAACTCCCGGCCCCAGCCGCACATGCGCTCCAGGATGGGAATGACGCTTTCCCCAAGCGGCGTCAGGGCGTATTCCACCCGGGGCGGCACCTCGGGATGCACGTGTCGGCTGACCATGCCGTCGGCCTCAAGCTCCCTGAGCTGCTGGGTGAGCATCTTCTGGGTGATGTTGGGCATGGCCTTTTTCAGCTCCCCGAACCGCCGCACCCCCTCCATGTGCAGCCGCCACAGGATGATGGGCTTCCACTTGCCGCCGATGACCTGAAGACACAACTCAATCGTGCAGTAATAGTCGCGCCCGCCCAGGGTCTTGAGGGTGCAGGCCCCGCCGGGACGATCTTCGTTGGCGCTCATGGACGCTCGCTCCTTTCCGCACAGTTTGTCTGATCCGCCCGTGCTCTTCCGGCAGATATCGCCGCCTGGCGCAATAGTTTCTTTTTGCATACTACCATACTTATTTGTGCCTGCTTGCTTTTTAAGGAGTACTACATAAAATCCCCCCAAGTGTAAAGAAGACACCAGACCTGAAAGGAGAACGCCATGGACGCCTTGGAAGCCATTCACACCCGGCGCAGCATCCGCACATTCGACGGCGAACCCGTCTCCCCCGGACAGCTCGAAACCCTCCTGCGCGCGGCCATGGCCGCCCCCAGCGCCGGAAACGCCCAGCCCTGGCGGTTTTTGGTCATCACGGACAGGGCCATCCTGGACAAAATACCGGACATCCATCCCTATGCGGCCATGGCCCGCACCGCGCCGATCGGCATCCTGGTCCTGGGCGACGCCAGTCTGGAGAAATATCCGGGCTACTGGGTGCTCGACTGCGCCGCCGCCATCCAGAACATGCTTGTGGCCGCCCGGGCCACGGGCCTGGGCGCGGTATGGACCGGCGTCTATCCGACGCCGGAGCGGGTGGCGGCCTTTTCCAAGATGTTCGCCCTGCCCGGGCACATCACCCCCCATTCCTTCGTGGTCGTCGGGCATCCGGTCCAGTATCCCGGCCCCGTGGACCGCTTCAACCCGGCGCGCATCGACGAAAACGCCTTTGTGGGCAAATAGCCCCAACCCCAAACCACATCCACATCCGGAGGTCTCACATGAAAGTCTCCCTTGGCGCTGAAACCCTGGCCGCCCCCACCCCGGCCTGGCTGGTGGGCTCTTACGACGCGGCAGGCGCGCCCAACATCATGACCATCGCCTGGGGCGGCATCTGCTGCTCCAAACCGCCCTGCCTGGCCGTGTCCCTGCGCGCCGCCACCCATACCCACGGGGCCATCATGGCCCGCCGGGCCTTCACCGTGTCCATCCCCTCCGTGGCCCAGGCCGCCGCCACGGACTACGCGGGCATGGTCTCCGGAAAAAACACGGACAAATTCGCGGCCCTGGGCCTGACTGCAGTCAAAAGCGAGCTGGTGGACGCGCCGTACGTGGCCGAATGCCCGCTGATCGTCGAATGCGCCGTGCTGCATGTCTTCGAACTTGGGCTGCACACCCAGTTCGTGGGCGAAATCAAGGACGTGAAGGCCGATGCGGCCATCCTGGATGACAAAAACCGCGTAGACCCGCAAAAGGCCAAATTTTTCACTTACATCCCCGGCGCGCGGCGCTACGTGGCCCTGGGCGCGGACATCGGCCAGGGATTCTCCATCGGCAAGTCCGCCGTGGCCGGATAGCGGAGGAGGAGCCTTCGGCGACCAGGGAGGAAACTTTTGAAAAAGTTTCCTCCCTGGACCCACCTTCAAAACTTTTATCGCGCTTCGCGGCCTCTCGCCGCCAGGCGGGAACACGCCCTCCGCCCGCCCCGGAGACCGGGGGGTCCGGGGGGAATGATTCCCCCCGGGCGGGGTGGGGT
>NZ_JAZHDB010000023.1:0-32504 GCF_036584575.1 Desulfolutivibrio sp. | reverse complement strand
GCGGTCTCCAGGCTGTCAGCCCCGGACTCCAGGTCGGCCGGCCGGCGGACAAGCCCGGTGACGGGGGGTCCGGGGGGAATGATTCCCCCCGGGCGGGGCCCGGGGCGGCAGCCCCGGTGGTCTGCCCCGGGGGCGGCGGCCCCGGTTGTTTATTCCTGGCTGTCGAGGTGTTGGCGGTAGGCTTCGGAGTAGATGGAGAGCATGACCATGGCCAGGCTGACGATAAGCGGGCCGTAGAGCAGTCCCAGGGCGCCGTAATACTTGATGCCGCCCAGGATGGAGAGGAAGACGTAGAACATGGACATGTTGGAGCGGCCTTTGAGCAAAAGCGGGCGCAGGATGGAGTCGATGCCGGAGACGATGATCACGCCCCAGGCGGCGAGGAAAAGTCCCCATTCCCAGTCGCCGACCAGGGACAGGTAGAGGGCGGCGGGTATCCAGATGATGGCCGTGCCGATGACTGGAACGAGCGAGGTGAAGCCCATCATGAACCCCCAGAAAAGAGGCGGAATGCCGACGATGTATAGGCCGAGGCTGCCGGCCAGCCCCTGGCACACGGCGATGAGAAAGCTGCCCATGACCACGGAGCGGGAGATGTCGCCGAACTGCCTGATGATCCGGTTTTCCTGCTCTTCGCGCAAGGGGAGCAGATATTTGATGCGGGCCAGCATGGTTTCGCCGTCGCGTATGAGAAAAAACAGGATGAAGACCAGGATGCAGAAATTGATGGTCAGTTCCAGGGCATTGCCGAGCAGGGTGGTCCCGGCGTCGAGGATGACCTGTCCGGACTGCTTGGAGAGTTCGATGAGATCGGACTGGAGATCGATTTTCGAGGGATCGAGGAGGGGAACGTGGGTTTTGAGCCAGTCCAGGTATGGGGCCAGATGTTCCTGGGAGAGCAGGGATTCCAGATCGTTCTCCACAAGCCAGGCCTGAACCGAGGCCAGGGTCTGCATGCCCTGGTTGAGCAGCGCCCCGGTGAGCACCAAAAGGGGCACGATGATCAAAAAGACCACCATGGCCACGGTGGTCAGGGCGGCAGGACCGCTGCGGCCGCGCATCCTGTCGCGTAAGGCCCGGAAGACGGGGTGGCACAGGGTGGCCAGCACCGCGCCCAGGACGATAAGGTGGACGAAGGGTCGCAGAACGATGTAGGCCAGAAAGAGCGAACAGGCCAGGGCGGCCATGAAAAAAAGCGTGGAGAATCGGCGTGGGCTTGTATCCATGTCCGGGTTCATAACAGAGACGCGCGCGCGGGTGAAGCGGACACGTGGAAGGCGACGGCGGCGAAAAGGGGCGTCATGCCCTGGGCGAGGCCCTGGGAAGGCTTGGGCGCAGGCTGTTTCCCCGGCGCGAGGCGCAGCGCGACATTACCGGCGAGGTGTTCGAGGACTCCGCCCCGGGCGTGTCCGAGGCGCGCGCCCGGGAATGGGCCCTGGTCTTGAGCGCCCGGGGGATTCCCCATGGGCTTTCCCGGGACGGGGAATTGTGGCGGATCCGGGCGCCTGTGCGGTACGCGGCCCAGGCCGTGGAGGAGATTCGGGCCTACATCCGGGAGAATCGCGCCGATGAGACCGGCGCGTCGCGCCTGCCGCGACCGATTCCGGCCCGGGGCGTGGCCTGGGCCATGGCCGGGCTGTGTTTGCTTTTTGTCTTTTTGATCTCCGACCCCGTGGTCTTTGGCAAGCGCCTGAATTTTGTGCGCATGGGCGCGGGGGATACCGGGGCGATGCTGTTTTCGGGGCAGTGGTGGCGGGCGGTGACCGCGTTGACCCTGCATGCCGACATGGCGCATCTTGTGGGCAATGTGGCCGTGGGCGGGCTTTTCATGGCCTTTTTGTGCCGCGAGGCCGGGGTGGGCACGGGCTTTTTCCTGGCCCTGGCGGCTGGCGCGGCCGGGAATTATCTGAAGGCGGTGGTCCAGGGGCCGGGCCATCATTTTCTGGGCGCCTCCACGGCGGTCTTCGGGGCGCTGGGGGTTCTCGGGGGGCTGCGGACCCTGTGCGGCATGCGGGGGCTTTCCCTGCGCCAGGCCGCGCCGTTTGCGGCCGGACTGATGCTTTTGGCCCTTTTGGGGGCCGGCGACGAGGAGGGCGGCGACAAGATCGATCTGGCTGGCCATTTTTTCGGATTTGCGGCGGGGATGCTGCTTGGGGTCGCAGACGGGGCGCTCATGGCCCGCCGGTGGCGTCCCGATGGTCCGGCGGTCGACAGGACGCTTGGCGCGGCGGCGGTGCTTGCGGTGGTTCTGGCCTGGGTGTCGGCCTGGTACGGATGGTCATGGCGGTGAGGCGCGGGTGAGGAACGCTTTGCCATTTGCGGGCATATGGGGTAGCCTTTTTTTTTCGACGCGTCGGCCCAAGCCGGAAGCGTCTTTTTTTCGGGCCGTGCAGGTGTGGCGCGGTCGGGACAAGGGAGATACGGGATGAGCCTGAACCGTCTGGTGTACGAGGGCGAAGAGATTCGCTTCCGCACGGGGAAACACTGGGTCGTTTTCGCCAAGGCCGCCATCTTTTTGTTGCTGGCCGTCGCCGCTTGGTCCAGCGAGGACATGTTGCGAGGGCTTTTGACCTTCAAGGCCCCTGAGGAAATAGAAAAATTTCTGCCTCGCATCATCAGCGTCACGGTGTGGGTCATCCGCTACAGTCTCTTTTTCATATTCGGGCTCATGGCCTTTTTACGTCTGTTCTCCTTTTTCACCCTGCGCGTGGCCGTGACCCCCAAACGGCTCATCTGCGACGACGCCGTGTTCGGGTCGTTTTCCATGGATCTGACCAAGATCGAATCGGTCAAGACCGAGCCGGGGCTTTTCGGCGGACTTTTCGGATACGGCAAGGTGGTGCTCACCGCCACGAGCAGCCAACGCCTGATCGTGACCAATTTGAACCGCCCCCATGTCTTTGAAAAGGAGCTGTTCGCCGCCAAATAGGCGCGCGGCAGCGCGATCACGCGGTTATTTCGCCTGTGGCGCGGTACGGTGATCCACGTATTATTAACGGCATGATGCGGTTACTTCGCAATCTGGTCGCGGCCCTGGTCAGCGACAGGGGCGCGCGGCCCGGGAAAACCGGCCGCAACGGACAACTGGTCATGCATCCCAATCGACGTCAGATCGGCCGCCTGGGCATTCTCTTCAAACTTTTTTTTGTGTTTTCGGTCATTCTGGCCATCAGCTATTTCACGACATCCACCCTTTTCATCTCCATCCGGGACACCGTGGACATCACACGGGATATTGTGAAAGTGCGTTTCGAGGTGTTATCCATCTCCCAGCGCATGATCGACAGTCTGTTGTCCATGGAGGAGAACCAGAAAAAGTATCTGCTGCTTCGCGAGGACGAATACAAAAAATATTTTCTGGCCGCCCTTCAGGAATACCGCAACGCCATCTGGAGCATCCTGTGGTTCCGCTACACCGGATTTGCCGTATGGGAGGGCCTGCATGAGGAGTTCAAGGCGGAATTTCCCGATCTGGCGGTGGGGGCGGAACTCACCGGGCAGGGGTGGGTTCCCCAGGCCAAGCTCAATCGCTGGATGGAGATCATCCTGGCCGCCCGCCGGGAGAACGAGCGGGTCATCGAGACGGGGATGCGCGACCTGTATGTGTTGAGCGAACAATCGGTCAACCGCGGGGTGACCGGGCTGGTGGTGTCCGTGGCGGTGGGGCTTTTGGGCATCGTGTATCTGGCCTTTTCCGTCAGCCGTCCGTTGCGCGAACTGAGGCGCGGCATCCGGGCCTTCACCGTCTCCGGCAAGCTCGAACCGGTGCGGGTGTTCTCCACGGACGAACTGGGGGAGTTGGCGGCGGCCTTCAACGAAATGACCCTGCGGCTTCGGGACGAAGAGAAGATGCGCACGGATTTCATCGACATGCTCAGCCACGAGATCCGCACCCCCCTGACCTCCATCCGGGAGTCGGTCAGCCTGATCAAGGAAAATGTCTTTGGCGAGGTCAACGAACGCCAGAAACGGTTTTTGGACATCGCCGGCGATGAATTGGAACGCATCTCCAATCTGCTTGCCCGGCTCATGCGCGTCTCCAGCATGGCCTCGCAGATCGTGGACATCATCCCGGCCCCGGTGTCGCCGGGAGAGATGGCCGAGGATGTGCTCGAAAAGGCCTCGCCGTCCGCCGAGGCCAAGGGGATCCGGCTGGCGTCCCGGATGGGGGGGCATATCCCGCTGATCCTGGGGGACGAGGAACTTCTGGGGCAGGCCCTGCTCAATCTGGTGGGGAACGCCATCAAGTATTCCCCCCGGGACTCTGCGGTGACCGTGGGGCTGGAGATGGCCGACGGCGGCAACAAGGTGCTCATCAGCGTCGCCGACGAAGGGCCGGGCATCCCCGAGGAGGAGCAGCAGTACGTGTTCAATAAATACTACCGAGGCATGCGCACCAAAAAGACCACCGACGGCATCGGCCTGGGCCTCAATATCGCCAAGACCATCGTCGAGGCGCATGGCGGGGATATCTGGGTGACCAGTCGGCCTGGCGCGGGATGCACATTTTTCTTTACAATTCCAGTGGGCGGGGAGAGAGGATAAGGGCGTGGATATCCAGTGTCGCAGTGGAATGCGGATCGTCCTGGCGGCGGTGGCCGCCATGGCTGTCGGACTGTTTTCGGGGTGCGCCCCCATTGCGTCGCCGCCCCCCCCTGTGACGGCATCGCCGCCGGTTGCCCCGCAATCCCGGGAAGAGACGCCGCGCCCGGCGGAAGATCCCGGATATCTTGACGCCGTCTCGGCGTTTCAAAGCGGCGACATGGAGCGGGCCGCCTCCCTCTTCGAGCAGGTCAGCCAGGCCGCCCTGGACGAGCCGTCCAGGCGCAGGGCTCTTTATGGACTGGCCTGCGCCCGGCTGACCATGGCCCAGGACGAAAAAGAGCTGGCGAAGGCCAGGAGCCTGTGGGAAACGTGGCGAGCCGAATCGCCCCCCGGCGGCGACGGCGAGGATCCTAAATTCATGGCCGGGATTTTGTCCCAATACCGTCCGGCGTTTCTGGTCAAGGACATCAAGGCCGCCTGCGACAAGGAATGCGACAAGCGGCTTTTGGAAAAGGAAGAGGAAGTCCGGCGGATCATCCAGCGCCAAGTCCAGGCCCTGGAGGAGATCCACCGGGAGATTCAGGAAAAAAAGAAAGGGCTTTCCAATTACTGAACGCAACCATGAATAGCGCGCCACGCGAAGGAAAACACGTCCTGGTGGTGGACGACGACCCGCATATCCTGGAGGTGCTCGACGCCAGGCTGGCCTCGGCGGGGTATCTCGTCGTGCAGGCCGCAAGCGGCGAGGAGGCCCTGGAGCGTCTGAAGACCGGGATCGTGGATCTTGTCATCTCCGACATCCGCATGCCCGGCATGGACGGCATGAAGCTTCTGGAATTTATTGAAAAGCTCCATCCCGGCCTGCCCATGATCCTGTTGACCGCCCACGGCAGCATCTCCGGCGCGGTTGACGCCATGAAACACGGGGCGGTGGATTACCTGACCAAGCCGTTCGACGGCCGGGAACTCCTGGCCAAGGTGGCTTCCGTCCTGGCCAAGTCCGGCCGCCGGGAGGAAGCCCGAGGCGGACGCGTGGTGTCCTTTGTGGGCGAAAGCCGGGCCATGAAGGAACTGGCCGCCCTGGTGGACCGGGTGGCCCCCCGCGACGTCAACGTGCTGGTGCTTGGCGAATCGGGCACCGGCAAGGAATTGGTGGCCCACCTGATCCACGAAAAAAGCGCCCGCCACGCCGGGCCGCTGCTTATCGTGGACTGCGGCTCCACCCCGGCCGGGCTTCTGGAAAGCGAGCTTTTCGGGCATGTCAAAGGGTCGTTCACCCATGCCGTCAAGGACAAGAAAGGGCTCATCGAACAGGCCAACCAGGGAACCCTTTTCCTGGACGAGATCGGCAACATCAGTTCCGAAATGCAGGTCCGGCTGTTGCGGTTTCTGGAAAACCACAGGATTCGGCGTATCGGCGACGTGCGCGAGATACAGGTGGATTGCCGGGTCATCGCCGCCACCAACGCCGACATTTTCCAGGAGGTGGCGGGCGGCCGTTTCCGGGAGGATCTGCTGTACCGCCTGAAGGTGGTGACCATCCACGTGCCGCCTTTGCGGGAGCGTCGCGAGGACATTCCGGGGCTGGCCGAGCATTTCGTCAGTGATTTCTGCCGCAGGCAGGGCATTCCCCTGGTGGCGCTGCACCCGGATACGGTCTCGGCGATTTTGGCCTATTCCTGGCCGGGCAACGTGCGCGAACTCAAAAACACCCTGGAGGGCGGGGTGGTGCTGTGTTCCGGCGGGACGCTGCTTCCCGTGGATCTCCAGCTCCCCTTGCCGGGCGTCCGCGCCTCGGCCTTCGCCCCGTTTGCGCCAGCCCCTCCGGCGTCAGCGGCGCCGACGCCGTCCGCGCCCCAGGCCCCGGAGGGCAACCACTCCCTGTCCCTGGAGGAGAGCGAGAAAAAGGCCATCATCCGAGCCTTGGAGGAATCCGGCTGGGTGCAAAAGGACGCCGCCCCCCTTCTGGGCGTCAGCCGCCGCGCCTTGAACTACAAGATTCAAAAATACGCCATCGAGATCCCCAGACGCCGGGCTGGAAGAAAATAGGCCGGATTTTTGCGGCGCGGGGCAGGCGGCGGTAGGCGCAGGCGTCGATTCGGTCACGGTTTCATGAAAGTCGGACAGCGAAACCGCGAAAAGCGCATCTTGCCTATTACATGCGGGATTTTTTTTTGATAAGCTTTGCTTGTACCTGAACACGATTGGCGTTTTCGCCAGCCAAAACCACTACGGGATGTTCCATGGCCACGGGCAAAACCGCCTCCGCCTTCTTCGACACCGGCGGGAAGAAGATCTCCCGTCAGGTCGTCTTGCCCTTCCGCAAGTCCCTGGAAATCAGCATTAAGAGCATCAAGGTGCGTTTTTTTCGATCCATGATCACCGTGGTCGGGCTCATTTTGGCCGTGGCTTTTCTGGGCTTCGTGCTGGCCGGGGCCGAGGTGGCCACGGGGCTTTTGCGTTCCGGCGACCCGGAATTGCGCAGCGTGCTGGTCAAGGCCGGATACGACCTGCCTGCCAAGCCCCCCGTGGATGTCGACGGCCGGGCCCTGCCCGAGAGCGTGGGGGCCGGGGCCAAGGAACGCTGGATCGTCATTTTATCCCTTCTGGTCTGCACCGTGGGCATCGTCAACGCCCAACTCATGGCCGTGACCGAACGCTTCCGGGAGATCGGCACCATGAAATGCCTTGGCGCCCTGGACAGCTTCGTGCTGCGGCTGTTTCTGCTTGAGGCGGGCATGCAGGGATTCGTGGGGGCGCTTATTGGCGCGGTGTTCGGGGCGGTGGCCGCCCTTTTGGCCGGACTTGCGCGTTTTGGCCTGTCGGCCCTGGTCTGGCTGCCGGTGGGCGGGCTGGCCCTATCCGTCGGGGCGGCCATCGTGGTGGGATTCGTCTTGAGTCTGGCCGGGGTGGTGTATCCGGCCGTGGTGGCCGCCCGGATGCGGCCCATCGAGGCCATGCGCGTTCAGGAATGAGGCTGACCCGGCGCGTCCGGGGACTCAACAGGCGTTTTTCGCGGGGGGCGGATGGATACGGGACACAATATCGTCCGGGTTTCGGAAGTCACCAGAACCTTCCGTATGGGCGCCCAGGTGGTGCAGGCCCTCAAAGGCGTGGATTTGAGCATCCAGTCCGGGGAATACCTGTCCATCATGGGGCCGTCGGGGTCCGGGAAAAGCACGCTGTTCAACATGATCGGCGGCCTGGACAAACCCTCCACGGGCAAGGTGTACATCGACGAGGTGGACATCGCCCAACTCGACGCCTACGAACTGGCCTGGCTGCGCAACCGGAAGATCGGGTATATTTTCCAGACATTCAATCTCATCCAGGTCATGACCGCCCTGGAAAACGTCACCCTGCCCATGGTCTTCGCCGGCATGTCCAACGACGAGTCCGTGGAGAAGGGTCTGGAGCTTTTGGGGTTGGTGGGGCTTCGCGACCGCCACGCCCACAAGCCCAACGAACTTTCCGGCGGCCAGCAGCAACGGGTGGCCATCGCCCGGTCCCTGGCCAACACCCCGGCCATCATCCTGGCCGACGAACCCACCGGCAACCTGGATTTGAGCACCGGTGAGGAAATCATCGCCCTGCTCAAACATTTGAGCAGCGAACGCGGGGTGACGGTCATTTCCGCCACCCACGACCACAAGATGCTGGCCGTCTCCGACCGGGTGGTCTG
Organism: Desulfolutivibrio sp.; assembly: GCF_036584575.1. Lineage (NCBI taxonomy): Bacteria > Pseudomonadati > Thermodesulfobacteriota > Desulfovibrionia > Desulfovibrionales > Desulfovibrionaceae > Desulfolutivibrio > Desulfolutivibrio sp. The sequence continues at coordinate 24,277 of NZ_JAZHDB010000023.1, read as the reverse complement.
GATTCGCGATGGTCGCATCGACAAGATCGAGAGTCGCGATCAGCTCAACATCTCCGTGGGCGCCATAAGCTCCAAGGACGCATAGGCAGGCGCATGGCCCTGTACGACGCAAAGGCTTTTTTCTCCGGCAGGCCGGGCCGGGCAGTGATCTGGCTGTTGGCCGTCCTGGCGGCCTGGGCCGTTTTGGGCCTGCCGCACGGCGCGGCCGAGGCCGCCTCGCGGCGCAAGGCGGAACGGCATGCGCCGGACCATGCCCGGCATCGGGTCATGGAGCATCTGCCCGCCGTCGCCGGAGAGGATTTCGAGCGGGAGATCGTCACCGCCCTGGCGGCGCTGGGGGATCGCCGGGCCGGAACCCCGGGGGGCGAGGCCGCGGCGGATTTCGTTTTCGATTTTTTCTCTTCCCTGGGGATCGGCGATGTCGGACGCCATGCCTATGCGCTGCCGTTTCTGGGGCACGGCCCGGCGCGCATCGATCTGGCCGGGACCGACCGCTTTGCGCCGCTTCTGCCCACGGACCTCAATGCCCTGACCCCGGGGGCCGTGCCCCCTGGTGGGATCGGCGGGCGGGCGGTGTACGGCGGCAAGGGGGATTTCGCCTCCCTGTCCGGCAGGGAAATCGCCGGACAGATCGTGCTCATGGAGCTGGACTCCGGAAAGAACTGGATCAACGCCGCCCAGCTCGGGGCCAAGGCTCTGGTCTACATTGACCGTGGCGTGGACGGCGGGCCGTCCACAGCCGGGTTTTACCGCGACAAGTTCGAACTGACGCCCATCAAGTTCCCCCGGTTCTACATGCGCGCGCAGGAGGCCCGGGCCCTTTTCGGCGATTTCGACGCCCCCGGTTTCGCCGCCCCGGAAGTGCTTCTGACGGCCGCAGCCCGGTGGGAACAGGCCATAGCCGAGAACATCCATGTGTTTATCCCGGGCAGCGACCCAAACCTCGCCCATGAAGTGATCCTGGTGCAGGCCGCCTACGACACCGGGGCCTTCGTGCCGGGCAAGGCCCCGGGAGCGGATCAGGCCGCCTCCCTGGCCGCGCTGTTGCGACTGGCCCTGGAGCTTCGGGCCGCCCCTCCGGCCAGGTCCGTGCTCCTGGCCGCCACCTCGGGGCAGGGCAGGGATCAGGCCGGCATGCGGGAGCTTGTCACCGCGCTTCGGGTCAAGGGGCGCGACCTGCGCGGCGTGGTGCGCGAACTCAAGGAAGGCATCGAGCGCGACACGGCCGCCAAAGAGGCCCTTCAGGCCGCCCTGGAGGCGGAGGGAGCGGGAAAGATTCTTGTCTCTCCGGCCGTCAGCCAATGGCTGGTCACCGGCCTCAAAGACGCCGTGGATTCCCTGACCACCCGGCTTATGCGTCTGCGCCTGGAGGCCGAGGGAGCCGAGGAAAGCCTGGAAACCACGCGCCTGGCCGAGGAGCGGCGGGTGTTGCGCCGCTTGGTGTGGCTTGAGGATTTCTCCACTGTCACCCCTGAAGAACGCCAAGTGCTCCTTGGGGTCATTCCCGCCGCCATGGACCGCCTGGGCGAGAGCATCAAAAGCGCCGAGGTGCAGTTGCGGTGCGTACAAAGCGCCCGGGATCTGCGCCGTCAGGTGGGCGACAAGGACATCCTGGCCGCCGTCTCCCTGTACCTGTCCAGCCGGGGCAACGGAGTGGGGGGCTTTTGCGAAGGATTTACCTACGAACTCAAGCCCGAGGTGAACATTTCCCAGGCCTACGGCCAGATTGGCCGGTTCCTGTCGGATTCTGCGGCCACCATTGAATCCGACATGGGCCTGTCCCGGACGGGCGAGCCGTTTTACCGCGACGCCCTGCGCCAAAGCCGCCTGCATCCCTGGCAGAGCTACCTCGTGGACAAGCCCAAGCTCGGCGGCGAGGTCAGCGCCATCGCGGGCATCCTGGGCCTGACCCTGGCCACGGTCAACGACTCCCGGGGACTGTGGGGCACCCCCGACGACACCCCGGAACATGTGGATTTCGCCTTTCTCTCCCGGCAAAGCCGGTTTGCCACGCGGCTTTTGGCCGACGTGTGCTCCAAGCCCTTCGACGCCGGGGACCGGCGGCCGCGAAACGTTCTGGCCTCGCTGACCGGCCGGGCCAACTTCATCCGCCAGGGAGAGCTTTTCCCCGAACGTCCGGCCCCGGGCACGGTCTTTTTGGTCTACCAGGGCAAGTCCCGGTTCTACGCCATGGCCGACGCCAAAGGCATTTTCCGGGTCAACGGCCTTTCCAGCAGCAAATACGTCCTGGACAAGGCCATCATCGAGGGTTTTCGCTTCGACCCGGGCACGGGCGAGGCCGTGTGGGCCGTGGACAAAAAGCAGACCGGAAAGGACGCCTACCGGGTCAAGATGTCCCGGGACGCCATGGAAACCGATCTGATCATGTTCGGCTGCGACCAGAGCACGCTTTTTTCCGCCCTGGACCCGCGCACCTTCCGCTATTTCACCAAGATCGAACTCCTGGACGGCCGACGCGAGGCCCCGCCCATGCGTTCCTGGTTCAGCCGCCTGGATACGCTCGACTCCACGCTTTTGACCCTGTTTCTGGAGCCCGGGACGCCGTATAAGCTCATTCTGTCGGACACGGTGCTGGCCCGGAAGATGATACTTCTCAACGCCTCGCCGGAGAATCCCCTGGGCACGGGCTATTCCGTGGACCAATGGCCCATCCTGCCGGTCACGGAGATGGCCGCCGCCCGGGACATGTGGAATCTTCTGGCCCCCCGCATCCAGAATCTGGAGGAGCACGGCATTTTCAACGAGCGCATCCGGGAACTGGAACACGTGGGAGTGGCCCAGCTCGACGCTGCGGAAAAGGCCCTGGCCGGGCAATCCTATGACGCCTTCGTGTCCGCCGCCCGGTCGAGCTGGGCCCTGGCCACCCGGGTCTACAACGACGTGGAGAAAACCCAGAAGGACGTGTTGCTGGGCGTTTTGTTCTACATCGCCCTGTTTGTGCCCTTTGCCTATTGCCTGGAGCGGGTCATTTTCTGCTACGCCGACATCCACAAGCGCATTCTGGGCTTCTGCGGCATCCTGGCGGCGGTCATCGCCGTGGTCTACCATGTGCATCCGGCCTTTCGCCTGACCTACAGCCCGTTGGTGGTCATCCTGGCCTTTTTCATCCTGGGATTGTCCTTCGGCGTGGCCATGATCATCTTCTTCCGGTTCGAACGGGAAATGGGCGATCTGCAAAAACGGGCCATGCACATCAAGACCTCGGAGATCGGGGGGCTCAAGGCCTTTGCCGCCGCCTTCGTCATCGGCGTCAGCAATCTGCGGCGCCGTAAGATCCGCACCACGCTCACCTGCCTGACCCTGATCATTTTGACGTTTACCATCATGAGCTTCACCGCCGTGAAAAGCACCCGCCAGGAAGGCGCGGTGAAATATCGCGACGACGCCCCCTATCAGGGCGCGCTGATCAAAAACATCGGCTGGCGCAGTCTGCCGCCCGAGGCCCTGGCCACCGTAAGCGACATGTTCGCTTCCGGCGAAAGCGTCTTGCCCCTGTCGTGGTACGAGCTTGCGGACAAAACCCAGCCGGGCATGAGCGAACTGGTTTCCCCCTCCGGCCAGGCCACGGCCCAGGGGGTCATGGGGCTGTCGACCCAGCCGGGCGAGGCCGCGCGCATGGGCCGCATCCTGACGGGCGGGCGCTGGTTTGCGCCGGGTGAACGCATGGCCGTGATCCTGCCCGAGGGGCTGGCCGGGCGTCTGGATGTGGTCCCGCTCTCCCCGGGGCGCGACATGGTGCGCCTTTTCGGCATGGATTTTCGGGTGGTGGGCGTTTTTGGGCAAAACGCCCTGGATGAGACCACGGACCTCGACGGCGAGACGCTCACCCCGGTGGTCTTCCCCAGCGAGGCGGCCATGGAGGCCACCGAGGCCGAGAAAGAGGCCATGGACTCCGGCGAGGACGTGCGCTCCATGCAAAGCCGCTACCAGCATGTGGACGGCGACGTGACGGTGATCATTCCCCATGACGTGCTGATGGGGCTTGGCGGGTCGCTCAAATCCATTTCCGTGTCCCCCCCGGTCGGCGTGCCCCTCGGCCCGGACGGCCCTGACGGAATGGACGCCCGGGCCCTGGCCTCCCGACTGGCCGAGCGTTTCGGACTGGCCATCTACGCCGGGGAGCAGGGCGGCACCTTCGTCTACCATTCCTCGGATTCCCTAAGCTACGCCGGGGTGCCCAACATCATCATCCCGCTGATCATCTCCGTGTGTATCGTGCTCAACACCATGATCGGCAGCGTCTACGAGCGCAAACGGGAGATCGGGGTGTATACGGCCGTGGGGCTGGCGCCCACCCACGTCTCCTTCCTGTTCATCGCCGAGGCCCTGGCCTTTGCGGTCATCAGCGCCGTCCTGGGATATCTCTTGGCCCAGACGGCGGCCGGACTGTTGTCCGGCACCTCCATATGGGCCGGGATGACCGCCAACTATTCCTCCCTGGCCGGGGTGGCGGCCATGCTCCTGGTCATCGCCGTGGTCCTTTTGTCGGTCATCTATCCCTCCAAGGTGGCCGGGGAGATCGCCATCCCCGACGTCAACCGTTCCTGGACCCTGCCCGAGGCCATTGGCGGGGTCATCTCCGTGTATCTGCCGTTTCTCATGCGCATTCGGGAGCAGGAATACGCCGGAGGGTTTCTGTACGACTATTACAAGTCCCACCAGGACATCTCCCATGGCCTTTTTTCCACCGACGACGTCCAGTTCGCCTTCGAATGCCCGTGGGACGTTCCGGACAAGGGGCCGCATCCCGGAGAGATCGACACGGCGTTTCTCGAATTGCGTTCCTGCTTCCGGCTTACGGCCATGGTCTGGCTGGCCCCCTTTGATTTCGGCATCAAGGAGCGCGTGGACATCCTGTTTTTGCCGGACATGAAAAATCCGGGGTTCATGGAAATCCAGGTGACCTTGAGGCGGGTGGCCGGAGAGGCGGGCATGTGGAAGCGCCTGAACAAGGGCTTTTTGGACAATCTGCGCAAGCAGCTTCTGGTGTGGCGTTCCCTGGACCCCGAAACCCAGGTGGCCTACGAGGAAAACATCGTCGCCGGGTTTGCCGAGCAGAAAGCGAGGGGCGCATGATGCCGCTCAAAGCGAGGATGCGCCTGGGGCGGCACATGCGTTGCTTCCAGGCACGTTTTACGGCCGGAAATCGGGCCGGCACCCTGGGAGGGCGGGCATGATCCGGGCGCGAAGCGTGGTTTTGGGCATTGTCATGGGGCTTTTCATCTGCGCCGTGACCCCGGCCAACAACATGTACATGGCGGCCACTCCCCTTGGGGGCGGGCATTTCCCCCTGGCGCCGTTTTTCATCCTGCTTTTGGCCACCCTTGGCGCGGCGTTGGTCTCGCGCCTGTTTTTCCGGAAACATCCCGTGCTCACGGGCATCGAACTCCTCGTGTCCTGGGGGTTCATGGTCGTGGTCTCCGGCGTGGCCTATACCGGCCTGGCCCGGACGTTTTTCATCAACATCACGGCCCCTGCCCACTTCGCCACCGTGGGCAACCGCTGGAAGGACGTGCTGGCCCCCCTGGTTCCCAAGGACTGGTCGCCCATCGATCCGGCCGCCGTGGAGGCCCTGTACAACGGCCTGGAGGGCGGCTATCGCCTGGGCTGGTTGGAGGTGCTCGCCCGCATCCCCTGGTCGGCGTGGATCGTCCCCCTGGCCGCCTGGGGCGTATTCGTCCTTTTGTGCTACCTGGTCATGGTCTGCCTGGTGAATCTCTTTTCCCGGCAGTGGGTGGCCAACGAGCGCATGAATTTCCCGCTTCTGCGCGTGCCCACGCTCATGACCGAGGCCTACGACCAGGGCCGTCCCTTTGCGTTTTTCACCGACCGTTTCCTGATGGTGGGCCTTTTCATCCCGATTTTTTTGCACACGATCAACGGCATCGGCTTTTACGACCCGGCCGTGCCCCAGTTTCCCACCCTGTTTCTTTTGGGGCCCTATTTCCCCCAGACCGGTTTTTTTTCCGGGTTCAGCAAGCTGCGCATCTATTTCTATCCGGCGTTCATTGGCTTCGCCTACCTGACCGCCCGGCAGATTTCCCTGAGTTTCTGGGTGTTTTACCTCCTTGGCGGACTGTTGTTCGGGTTTTTCGAGGTCATGGGCTATCAGATCCCCTCGTCCGCCCTGGGGGTGACCTTCGGCCCGACCCTGACCCGGCCCGAGGAGACCCAGATGATCGGGGCCTACGGGGTGTTTTTCCTGTTCATCGTCTGGCTGGCCCGGCAGCACCTTTTTGCGGCCGCCAAGGACGCCCTGACCTTTCGCCGGGCCGCGGCCGCCGAGAGCGAATGGATCTCCGCCGCCCTGTCCTTTTGGGGCGTCCTGGCCGGGCTTGGGCTTTTGGTGGCCTGGTGCGTCTATTTCGGCATGTCGGTTGTCCCGGCGATGCTGCTTTTGGGCATTTTTTTCGTGATCATGCTGGTGGCCACGCGCATCATCTGCCAGGGCGGTCTGGCCTATTTCACCCTCACCGCCGCGCCCACGGACGGGCTGCTGGCCTTTTTCGGATCGGGGTTTTTCTCCAACATCGGGCTGATGATGGCGGCGGTCATGCAGAAGGTGCTTTTTGTGGATCTGCGGGAATCGCTGATGCCGTCGCTGATGCATTTCTCCAAGATAACCGAAAACGTGCGCCAAAAGCGTTTGATCATGGCCGGACTTGGCGTGGCGCTCTTTCTGTCCGTGATCGTCTCGTTTACGGCCATGCTGGCCTTGTGCCACAAGTACGGCCTGCGCGACCTCCAGGTGGACTGGGAGACCCAGACCACGGTCGGGGTGTACGAGAACGTGCAGCGCCTGTTCGACGCCCCGGCCGGGCCCAACGAATGGATCATCGGGTTCGCCCTGGCGGGGGCGGTGATCATGTTCGTGCTGGTGATCTGCTACCAGCGGTTCTACTGGTGGCCCATCCATCCCATCGGCTACCTGACCATGTACAGTTCGGCCATGCGCATCCTGTGGTTCAGCTTCCTCATCGGCTGGATGTGCAACCAGCTCACCCTGCGCTACGGCGGGGTGTCGCTTTTTAGGCGGGTGCGGATGCTTTTTGTGGGGCTGATCATAGGCGATCTGCTCATGGGCGGCATCTACGCCATCATCGGCATCTATGCCGGGCAGAGCTATCTGGTCCTGCCGAACTAGAGGCGCCGCCAGGATGCGCGTGGTGTTGGATGACGCCTTTGATGCACAGGCAGACCTCGCCAGGCCGCAACCCTGTTGAGCGACGCCCGCCACACCAGGGACTGACACGACCGGGACGAAAGACGGAGAGCTGATGTACGACGACAAGGAACTGAAGGAATATCGCGATCTTCTGCCGCAGCCCACGCATTTCGAGGAGGGCTTCGACTGGAAGACCATTATTGGCGCGGTGTTCATCGGCTTTCTGATGATGCCCGGCAGCATGTACCTGCAACTGGTCATCGGCACGGGCATCGGCCCGGCAGCGCGGTGGGTGACCATCATCCTGTTCGCGGAGATCGCCAAACGGGCCTACACCGAGCTCAAACAGCAGGAAATCTTCCTCTTGTACTACATGGCCGGGGCGGCCATGGCCTCGCCGTTCTCGGGCCTGTTGTGGAACCAATACCTGATCCAGTCCGACGCGGCCAAGATGCTGGGGCTGACGGAATTCATCCCCGCCTGGGTGGCCCCGGCCGTGGGCTCCGAATCCCTGTTGCAGCGCACGTTTTTGCACCGCGACTGGCTCATCCCCATCCTGCTTCTGGTGGGTTCCCAGATCATCCAGCGGGTGGACCATTTCGGCCTGGGATACGCCCTGTACCGCATCACCTCCGATGTGGAAAAGCTGCCCTTTCCCATGGCCCCGGTCGGGGCCCTGGGCACCATGGCCCTGGCCGAATCCACCGAGGACAAGAAAACCGGCTGGAAATGGCGGGTCTTTTCCATCGGAGGCATGATCGGACTGGTCTTTGGGGCCGTGTACGTCCTTTTTCCCGTGGTTTCGGGGCTGGTGTTCACCGAGCCCCTTCGCATCATTCCCATTCCCTGGGCGGACTTCACCCGCAGCACGGAAAAATGGCTTCCGGCCGTGGCCACGGGCATCCAGTTCGATCTGGGGCTGATGTTTACGGGCATGGTCTTGCCGTTTTGGGCGGTCATCGGCGGTCTGATGGGGCTGCTCATCACCGTGGTGGCCAACCCCATCCTGTTCGAGCACGGCATTTTGCACCGCTGGCGCTACGGCATGGGCACCGTGGACACGGTGTTCGCCAACAACTTCGACTTCTACATGAGCTTCGGCATCGGCCTTGGCCTGGCCATCGGCATCATCGGCGTATGGCAGGTGGCCAAGTCCTTCGGGAAGGGGTCGAGCGGGGTGGGGTACCGGGCGCTTTTCACCACCAACAAGGCCCGGGGCGACATCAATTTCTGGGTGTCCGTGGCCATCTACGTGGTCTCCACCCTGTCCTACATCGCCATGTGCGTGTGGCTGGTGCCCAATTTTCCATGGATCTTTTTCATCCTTTATGGCTTCATCTATACCCCGGTCATTTCCTACATCACCGCCCGCATGGAGGGCATCGCCGGTCAGTTCGTCTCGCTGCCCCTGGTGCGGGAGGCCAGCTTCATCGCCGGGGCCAGGTTTTTCGGCTACCAGGGCATCGAGATATGGTACGCCCCCATCCCCATCCACAACTACGGCAAGGCCACGGTGGATTTCCGGGAGATCGAACTGACCGGCACCAGCCTGCGGGGCATCATCAAGGCCGAGATCGTGGTCTTCCCGGTGGTCATGGTGGCCAGCCTGTTTTTTTCCCAGTTCATCTGGCAACTGGCCCCCATCCCGTCCGCCTCGTATCCCTATGCCCAGGAGTTGTGGCATTTGCAGGCCTTAAACACCCTGCTCATGCAGACCTCCACCCTGGAGGGCAATTCGCTTTTCTTTCAGGCCTTAAGCGGCTGGTACGTCTCGGCCGGGATGTTTCTTGGGCTCATTATCTATGCCATTTTAAGCGTCTTCGGGCTGCCGGTGCTCCTGGTCTACGGCATTGTGCGGGGCCTGGGGCAGAGCACCCCCCATGGCCTCATTCTCGAACTGCTGGGGGCTATGCTCGGCCGGTATTATTTCCTCAAGCGTTATGGGGCCATGTGGCGGCAGTACGCGCCGGTGCTTTTGGCCGGCTTTTCCTGCGGCATGGGGCTGATGGGCATGTTCTCCATGGGCGCGACGCTGATCATGAAGTCCCTGGGGCGATTGGCCTATTAGAAGGGATGCATGGAATCGACCACAACGAGCCTTGTGGCGTTGCTCCAGAGCGTGTGCGTGGTCATGGTCCTGGCCTATGGCCTCACGCGCACCCGGGTGTTCGCCGAGATTCTCGACGGGAAACGCACGCCGAAAAACCTGGCCGTCATGGCCGTGGTCTTCGGCCTCTTCTCCATCTACGGCACCCTGTCCGGGGTCAGCATTCTTGGCTCCTTCATCAACATCCGCGACCTGGGCCCGGCCCTGGCCGGGCTGTTGGCCGGTCCCCTGGCCGGACTCGGGGCGGGACTTCTCGGCGGGGCTCACCGGTTCACCCTGGGCGGTCCCACCTGCTACGGCTGCACCCTGTCCACCATCCTGGCCGGACTGGTCGGCGGACTCGTATACCGGTTTCGGGACGGTCGGCTGCTCACCACGACCCAGGCCGTGGCCCTGGCCCTGTGCATCGAGGCCTTCCACATGGCGGCCGGGGTGGTTTTCGGCACGCCCGTGGCCACCGCCCTGATCGTCGTCAAATCCGCCGCCGTGCCCATGCTTGTGGCCAACGCCCTGGGCATGGCCGTCTTCGTCGGCATCGTGCGCAATGTCGTGGAGGAGCGCCGCACCCGGGCGGCCAAGGAGGCTATCGAGGGCGAGCTGCGGGTGGCCCGGGACATCCAGATGGGCATTGTGCCCCGGATGTTTCCGGCCTTTCCGGATCGGCCGGAGGTGGAGCTTTTCGCCCTGCTCGATTCGGCCAAGGAGGTGGGCGGCGATTTCTACGACTACTACGCCCTGGACGAGGACCGGATTTTTTTCGTCATCGGCGACGTGGCCGGCAAGGGCGTGCCGGCCTCGCTGTTCATGGCCGTGACCATGACCCTTTTCAAGGCCTATGCCCGGCCGGAGCGGGGTCCGGTGGAGGTCGTGTCCCGGGTTAACGACAAACTGGCCCGGGACAACGAAACCGGGCTTTTCGTCACGGCCTTTTGCGGCATTTTGGATCTGCGCACGGGCCGTCTCGACTACGCCAACGCCGGACACAACCTGCCGGTGGCGGTGCGTCCGGGAGGGACCACGGCCCTTTTGCCGCCCTTGGGCGGTCTGGTGCTCGGGGCCGTGCCCGATTTCCCCTATAAAATCGGCACGCTCACCCTGGCTGTGGGGGACACGCTCGTCGTCTACACCGACGGCGTGACCGAGGCCATGGACGGGAGCAACGCCCTGTTCGGCAACGAGCGACTGCTTGAAGCCTGCCTACTTGACCGGCATCGGGGGCCGAAAGAACTGGTCGAGGGCATCTTTCAGGCGGTCCAGGCCTATGCCGGGGACGCCCCCCAATCCGACGACATCACGATTTTGGCCGTGCGCTATCAGGGGGGAGCGGCCTCGGCCACGACCCTTGACGACTCCATGGGATCTGGGATATAAACTTCAGTTTTGCGTTGGACATCTTGTCCCCAGGGCCGTGTCACGCCCGACACCGGGCCCCTTGACTCGGCCGAAAAACGACTTACCAGGGTAGACGAACGCGCCCTGGCTGTCACCGCAGCCCGTCCGGCGCGCAAGGAGAAACGAATGGCTCGTATTACCGTCGAAGATTGCCTGCAGAAAATCAACAACCGGTTTCTCATTGTCCAGATGGCCATCAAACGGGTCAAGCAGTACCGCGAGGGCTACACCCCCCTCGTGGAATGCAAGAACAAGGAAGTGGTCACCGCGCTTCGCGAAATTGCCGCCGGTGAGGTTCTGCCTTCCGAGTCCATTGTGGAAGCGGGCATCCATGTTGAATCCTAACGAGTTCCATTAGCACTATGTCCCAGGCTGACTACTACGAGATTTTGGGCGTCGGGCGCGACGCGGGCGAGGATGAGGTCAAGAAGGCCTATCGCCAGATGGCCTTCAAGTATCATCCCGACCGCAACCCTGACGACCCCGAGGCCGAGTCCAAGTTCAAGGAGGCCGCAGAGGCCTACGAGGTGCTGCGCGACCCGGAGACCCGGGCGCGGTACGACCGGTATGGCAAGGAAGGGCTCGGCGGGAGCGGTTTCGGCGGTTTTTCCTCAACCGACGATGTGTTCAGCACCTTTTCCGACATCTTTGGAGAATTCTTCGGATTTGGCGGCCGGGCAGGGCGTGGGCCCAGACCCCAGGCCGGGTCCGATCTGCGCTACGATCTGACCGTGGCCTTTCGCGACGCCGCGGCCGGGACGGAAGTCGCCCTGAAGATTCCCAAGGAAGTCCCGTGTGCGGAGTGCGGAGGCAGCGGCGCCGCGCCCGGCACCCGCCCCGAGACCTGCCGCCACTGCGGCGGGGCAGGGCAGGTCCACCAGAGCCAGGGGTTTTTCCGCATCGCCGTGCCATGCCCCGTGTGCCGGGGCCAGGGCACGGTGATCACCACCCCGTGCGCCGCCTGCCGGGGCCGGGGACTCCTCCACGAGATCAAGGAAATCAGCGTCAAGGTGCCCGCCGGAGTGGACAACGGCATGCGCCTGAGGCTTCGCGGCGAGGGCGAACCCGGTAAAAACGGCGGACCTCCCGGGGATCTGTACGTGATCATCCGGGTCGAGCCGGACAAGGTTTTTGACCGGCAAGGCCAGGATCTCATTTACAGTACGGAAATCAGCTTCGTGCAGGCGGCTCTCGGCGACATGATCGAGGTGCCCACCCTTGAAGGCACGGAGAGCATGGAGATTGTGCGCGGCACACAGAGCGGCAAGGTCTTCGCCTTGCGCGGCCTGGGTCTGCCGCATCCCGGCGGCCGGGATCGGGGAGATCTCTTGGTCCAGGTCACGGTGACCATCCCGAAAAACGTGACCAAGAAACAGGAAGAGCTTTTACGCGAGTTTCAGAAGCTCGAAGAGCAAAAGCCCATGAAGAAGGTCAAGAATTTCTTCAAAAAGGCCAAGGAGGCCATGGGGAACTGACCATGAAAACGTGTGTTCGCGCCATTTTTCTCACCGCCTGCCTGTGTCTGGCGCTGCCGCTTGCGGGACAGGCCACCCCGGACCAGGATTTCGCCGAGGCGTTGTCGTCCATTGACCAGGGAAATTTCCCCAAGGCCGTTGAATCGCTGAACAAGATCCTCTCCAAGCCGGAAGGGATCGAAAAAATGAACCTGATGAGCGCCTACAACGTGCGCGCCCTGTGCTATTCCCAGATGAACCAGTACGACAAGGCCATGGCCGATTTCGACAAGGCCCTGGCCATCGACCCGAACAATGCCGAGATTCTGGGCAATCGGGCCTTTGTCTGGCAGGCCATGGGCAACCTGGAAAAGGCCAAGGCCGACGCCAAGGCCGCCAAGCGCATTGATTACAAGGTCAAGGTTCCGGAGTTTTAGGCCCCATGTCCGACGATCTCTCGCATATCGACGCCCAGGGCAAGGCCCGCATGGTGGACGTGGGCGGCAAGGCCACGACCCGGCGCATCGCCGTGGCCGGGGCCCGGGTGGTTTTGTCGCCGAAAACCATGGCCCTGCTCCAGGAGGCGGCCCTGCCCAAGGGCGACGCCCTGGCCACGGCCAAGATCGCCGGAATCCTGGCCGCCAAGCGGACCTTCGAACTGATCCCCCTGTGCCATCCCCTGCCCCTGTCCTTTGCCGACGTGCGTTTCACTGTCGATGCCTCGGCCTGCGCCGTGGACATTGAGGCCGAGGCCCGCACCGACGCTCCCACCGGGGTGGAGATGGAGGCCCTGACCGCCGTCACTGTGGCGGCGCTGACCCTGTACGATATGTGCAAGGCCGTTCAGAAGGACATCGAGGTCACGGCCGTGCGGCTTCTCTTTAAAAGCGGCGGCAAGTCCGGCATCTTCGTGTCCCCCCTGTGGCCTACGGACCGGCCCTATCCGGCATAACTAGGCCACTTTCACAAAAAATCGAACGCCGCGCCAGGGAACTCCCGGACGCGGCGTTTTTTATGTGGTCGTGCAACGAAAGGTCAGGCCTTGCCTACCACACCGAGCGGACCTTGATGCCCCGGCCGACTAGGTGTTCCTTGATGCCCGGCAGGGTGTATTCCCCGTAGTGGACGATGGAGGCGATCAGCGCCGCCTGGGCCTTGCCCACAGTCAGGGCGTCGGCCATGTGGTCGGGGTTGCCCGCGCCGCCCGAGGCGATGACCGGGATGCCCACGTTTTCCGCGATAAGCCGGGTCAGGGTCAGCTCGTAGCCGTCCTTGGTGCCGTCGGCGTCGATGGAGTTGAGGCAGATCTCGCCCGCGCCCAGGGCCTCCACGGTCTTGGCCCAGTCCAGGGCGCACAGGCCCATGGCCTTGCGGCCGCCGTGGATGACCACTTCGTAGCCCGAAGGGATGGTCTCGGAGACGGGAACCTTTTTCACGTCCATGCCCACCACCACGCACTGGGAGCCGAAGGCCTGGGCCCCTTGGCTGATGATGTCCGGATTTTTCACGGCTGCCGAATTGACCGATATCTTTTCCGCCCCGGCCACGAGCACGGCCCGCATGTCCTCCACCGTGGAGATGCCGCCGCCCACGGAGAAGGGGATGAAAATCTGGGCGGCCACCCGTTCCACCACGTCGAGCATGATGCCCCGGCCCTCGGCGGAGGCGGTGATGTCGTAGAAGACGATCTCGTCCGCGCCCTGCTCGTAATACATGCGGGCTGTCTCCACGGGGTCGCCGATGTCCACGTTGCCCGCAAATTTCACGCCCTTGGTGAGTTTGCCGTTTCGCACGTCCAGGCAGGGGATGACGCGTTTACTGAGCATGGGCGGCCTCCCGGCAGTAGGCGTTGAAATTGGCCAAAAGCGTCAGTCCCGGGCGACCGCTTTTTTCCGGATGGAATTGCACGGCCCACAGCCCCGGCCGACCGTGCACGGAGCAGAAGTCGATCCCGTAAAAGGTCTCGGCCAGGACAAATTCCGGGGCGGGCACGGGATAATAGCTGTGCACGAAGTAGAATTCCGCCTCGGGTTCGATTCCCCGCAGTATCTCGCAGTCCCGCAGGGGTTTGACCCGGTTCCAGCCCATGTGCGGCACCCGGATGGGCGCGCCGTCCTCCTCGGTCAGGGACCGGTTGAACATGGCGCATTCGCCGGACACGATGCCTAAGGCCTTGGTGTCGTTTTCCGGGCTGTAGTCGAGGAGTATCTGGCAGCCCACGCAGATGCCCAGAAGGGGCTTTCCGGCGTCCACCTGGGCCTTGATGACCTTGTCCAGGCCGGTCTGGGTGAGTTCGTCCATGGCCTGTCCGGCCGCGCCCACGCCGGGGAAGATGATGCCCGAGGCGGCGGCGATGACGGCGGGATCGGAGGTGATGCGGCAGGGGATGCCGAGATGGTCCAGGGCCCGGCGGACGCTGGTCTGGTTTCCGGCCTTGTAGTCGAGAATGGCGAGCATGGTGACCTCCCGTGGCCGGGGGAGTAGTCGAAAAATCGTGTCGAGGCAAGGAGGGCGGCCCGTCACGGGGCAAGAATTCCGCCCTGCCTTGCCAAAGAGCCCCCGAAAGTCCATAACCCAGTCGCAGGGCACGTAAAAAACGGGGGGCGGACATGTACATCGTCACCGGCGGGGCGGGATTTATCGGCAGCGCCATCGTGTGGAAGTTGAACAACATGGGGGTCGACGACATCCTGATCGTCGACGACCTGGGCCATGACGACACGTTTAAAAATCTCGTGGGGCTTCGGTTTTCCGACTATCTGCACAAGGACGACTTCCTGGTCCGCATCGAGGGCCACACCGACCCCTTTAATCCGGCGGCCCTGATCCACATGGGGGCCAATTCCTCCACAACCGAGACCGACGCCGAGCGGCTCATGCGCGTCAACTACCACTATTCCAAATCCGTGTGCCAGTACGCCACAAGCCGCGACGCCCGGTTCATCCACGCCTCCAGCGCAAGCACCTACGGCGACGGGTCGCGCGGCTTCGACGACGATCCGGCCACCCTGGACGACTTGCGCCCCTTAAACATGTACGCCCTGACCAAGCACCTCTTCGACCTGTGGCTCAGGCGGCACGGGTTTCTTTCCCGGGTGGCCAGTCTCAAGTTCTTCAACGTGTTCGGCCCCAACGAATACCACAAGGGAGAGATGCGCAGCGTGGTCTGCAAGGCCTTTGAGAAGATTCGCGACACCGGGCGGCTGGCGCTTTTCAAGTCCGACCGCGAGGACTATCCCGACGGCGGCCAGATGCGCGATTTCGTGTGGGTCAAGGACTGCGCGGAGGTGGTCTGGTGGCTTCTGGAAAATCCCCACGCGGGCGGCATCCTGAACGTGGGAACGGGACAGGCCCGGACCTGGAACGACCTGGCCCGGGCGGTCTTTGCAGCCATGGGCCGGGAACCGAAGATCGACTATGTGGAGATGCCCGCCAAACTTCGCGGCAAATACCAGTATTTCACCGAGGCCAGGGTGGAGCGTCTGCGCGCCGCCGGATACCAAGCCCCCATGACCCCGCTTGAAGACGCGGTGGCGGACTACGTGACCGGCTATCTGGCCACGAACAATCCTTACCTGTCGGCGGCTATTTCTTGCGCTTGAACAGCCGCTCCAGTTCATGTTCCGTGAAACGCACGGCCACCGGCCGTCCGTGGGGGCAGTAGTCCCTGTCCGGGCATTCCCGCCAGATCGCAAGCAGGGCCAGGGCCTCGTCCGGGACCAGCCGCGTCCCGGCCTTGATCGCCGCCTTGCAGGACAGAAGCGTCCATAAATCCTCAATTTTTTTGGCCTGCCCGGACAGGGCTGCGCGCAGATAGTCCCCGGCCTCGGCCACGGTCAGCGAGGGCGGCAGGCCTTTGATCGCCAGCACCCCGGGGTCGGCGCGCTCCAGGTCGAAGCCCACGGCCCGCAACTCGTCCCACAGCTTTCCCAGCATGGCCTGTTCGGACTTGTGCAGGGCCACCTGAAGCGGAATCCCCAGGGGCCGGGAATCGCCGCGTCGGCCGTCCCGACGCATGGCCGCAAAAAGTACCCGCTCGTGGGCCGCGTGCTGATCCACCAGGGTCAGGGCCGACCCGCCCATGCGCACCAAGAGATAGGTGTCCGCAAACTGCCCCAGGTATTCGATCTCCTCGCCCCCATGTCCCATCCCCCGGCCGGGCACGATTCCGGCCGGGGTCGAGGCGTCGCGCACGTTGGCGGCCGGGCCCGATCCGGCCTCCCGGTCCTTCCCGGGCGGGGGGGCCAAAAACGGCCGGTCGTCGCCTGGGCGGGACGCGGCGTCCGCAGAGGGCGATCCGGCCGGTCGCGTCCCCCCGGAGAGGGGAGGAGCCCATTCCGGCTGGCCGGACGGGCCGACCTGGGCGGATCGGGCGTGGGCGGCCACGGCCGGAGGGTCCACGTTGCGTGTGGCCTGGGGCCATGCCCCGGTGGGCCGGGCCGGCTCGCGCAGAAGCGGCGGCGGGGCCAGGGAGGAGTCCCGGGGATCGGGAAACGAATCCGGTTCGGAAAAGGGTCGCGGCCCGGCATAGGGCGGTTCCGGGGAGGCTGCCTGCCGGTCCTGCTCCTGCATATGGGCTGCGAAATCCCGGTAGCCCGGATATTTTTCCGGCTCGCCCCGGCCCGACAGCCAGGGCTCTGGGGCGGGCGAGGTGCGCATCACGCTGGCCTTGTCCAGGGCCTCGGACACGGCCCGGCGCACCAGGGTGAAGATGCGCGATTCTTCGCGGAACCGGACCTCGCTTTTGGCCGGGTGGACGTTGACGTCCACGTCTTCGGGGGGCATGGCCAGAAAGATGGCGGCCTGGGGATATTCCCGGGACAACAGCCGCCCCTTGTAGGCCTCGCGCACGGCGGACAGGAGCACCCGGTCGCGCACATGGCGGCCGTTCACGAAAAAAAGCATGCGGTCGGCCCGGGCCTGGGCCGTGAGCGGTCGGCCCACAAGGCCTGTCACCGCGAACCCGTCGTGGGCCAGGGACACCGTCACCATGTCCTCGGTCACCGCCGGGGGCCACATGCCCGCCAGCCTGGCCTGGAGGGTCTGTCCGGCCGGAAAGCGATGCACCGTGCGGCCGCCGCAGGTCAGTTTGAAGGCCACGTCCAGCCTGGCCAGGGCCAGTCGGCACAGGGTCTCCACGCACAGCTTGGTTTCCGTGGCCTCGGTCTTGAGGAATTTGAGCCGGGCCGGAACCCCGGCGAAGAGATCCCGGACCTCGATGCGGGTTCCCTGGGTCATGGCCGCCGGGCACTGGTCCGTGATGCGGCCGTTTATGACCTCGATCATGGCCGCTTCATCGTAGCCCTGGCAGGCCGAGGTGCAGCGGAACAGCGACACGGAGGCGATGCTCGGCAGGGCCTCGCCCCGGAAGCCGTAGCTGCCGATGGTGGACAGTTCGGCCAGACTGGCCAGCTTGCTGGTGGCGTGGCGGGTCACGGCCAGGGACAGTTCCGCCGGGGTCATGCCGAAGCCGTTGTCCTGGACCTGGATGAGCCCCCGGCCGCCGCCTTCGACAACAACCTCCACCCGGGAGGCCCCGGCGTCCAGGCTGTTCTCCACCAGTTCCTTGAGCACGCTGGCCGGGCGCTCCACCACCTCTCCGGCCGCGATCTGGTTTTGCAACTCGGGCGGCAGGATGCGGATGGGGCGGGAGGCGGCCGGACGTATTACGCGCGTATCGTCATTTCCCATGACAGACCGGTATCACGACGCGTTTCGGTTGAACAGGGTCGAAGGCGACGCCTTTCCGGGGGGGCTTAGGCGGGCCAGAAAAAAAAGACCGCCACGGCCAGGGCCAGCCGGTAGCAGGCAAAGGGCCGCAGGGTGGTGCGGCCAAGCAGCAGGATGAATCCCTTGACCGCCGCCCAGGCCGCAAAAAACGAGACCACGAACCCCACGGCCAACACCAGCAGATCCCCGGTCTCGAAGAGGTGGTAGCTTTTGTAGAAGTCATAGGCCGTGGCCAGGCACATGATGGGCACGGCGGCGATGAAGGAATATTCTGCGGCCAGGGAACGCTTGGCCCCCAGAAGCATGCCGCCCATGATGGTCGCGGCCGAGCGGGAGAACCCCGGCCACAGGGACAGGCATTGGAAGACCCCGACGCCCAGGGCCAGGGCCGGGGAGATGTCGTCCAGGGTCTCGAAGCGCACCCGGCGGCGCATGGCCTCGACCACCAGGATGGCCACGGCCCCCACGGCCAGGGCCAGGGCCACTGTGGTCGGCCCGAACAGGTAGGTCTTGATGGCCTTGTGGGTCAAAATCCCCACCAGGGCGGCAGGGGCGCAGGTCAGTCCCAAAAGGACGATTCCCCGCAGCCCCGAGAACCGCTGATAGGGATTGGCCCGCAGAAGCCCGAGAAACCGGTCCCGGTACATGACGACCACGGCCAGGATGGCCCCGAGCTGGATGATGACCTCGAAGCTGGCGGCCTTTTCTCCGGTGAAGCGCATGAGATGCCCGGCCAGGATCAGGTGGCCGGTGGAGGACACGGGCAAAAATTCGGTCAATCCCTCGATGATGCCCAAAACGATGGCGGAGAGGATCTGGTCCATGAAACACTCGCGATGGCTGGCGGTTTGATGCGCTGGAGCATGGCGGGGGCCTGAGCGCGTGGAAAGGGGGTGGACCCGGCGCACCTACCCGAAGGCGGGCCACGTTGCAAGGGCCGGGGAGGTGGTGTACTCAGGAAAAAGACCGCAAGGAGCGCCCATGAGCACCATTATGCCCCAAGATGAATTGTTCCGGAAGGCCGTGGCCTGGATCTGCGCCGCCAAGGGCGAATCCCAGGACTCGATTCCGGTTTTGGTGGAAAAAGCCGCCGTGAGATTCAACCTGGGTCCCAAGGACTCGGAGTTTCTGGTCAAGTTTTTGCGCGAACAGTCCGGCGACGCGGTTTTGTCCGAATCTTGACCCCGGGGGTGGCTTTCGCTTGATCGGCCTCGGGCGTTTCCGGCCCGGGCGCGTCTTGGGAGGCCGCCGCCGCGCACATCCCGGGTTCGGCCTCGGGCGCCGGGGCGGGAAGGCTTCGGGCGGCGGCGTCGCCCGGCAGGACCAACCGGGCGATTTCAGCCCACAGGGCCGTGCGGCCAAGGCCGGTCTTGCCGGAAAAAACCAGGGGCGGCGCGGCCAGGATATCCGCCCACACCCGTTTTTTGGCCTCGCGCTCCCGCTGGCTGCATTTGTCCGCCTTGGTCAAAACCACCATGGTCGGCAATCCCTGGCCCGAGGCATAGGCCAAAAGGTCCAGGTCCAGGGCCTGGGGCGGCAGGCGGCAGTCCACCACGGCCATGACCGCCCGCAGCCACGGATTGTCGGTCAAATAGACATCGATGAGCTTGGCCCATTTCTCGCGTTCGGTCTTGGCGCAGCGGGCATAGCCGTAGCCGGGAAGATCCACCAGGTAGAAATCCCCGGGACGGATGTGGTAGAAGTTGAGGCTTCGGGTCTTGCCCGGGGTGGCGCTGATCTTGGCCAGTCCCTTGCGGCTCCCGAGCATGTTCACCAGCGTGGACTTGCCCACGTTGGAGCGTCCGGCCAGGGCCACCTGGGGCGCGGGCACGGGCTTAAGCTGCGACGGCAGATAGATGGTGTCGGTCAGGGTCATGACCACCGGGGACGTATCGGGCTTCATGTCCGCATGTGTGGCCTGTCGATGCCTCGGCGTCAAGTCCGGCCTGCGGAAATCCCCGGGGGAAACCTTCATGCGGGACTTGAACTTTTGGCGGCTTTGCCCCACAGTACCGCCAGTTTGCGCGGCCATTTCGACGATGGACGCGACATGGAGAGACGGGAATGCGCACCTTCACGATTTTGATTGCCAATGGCCCGAACCTCGGGCACATCGGCCAACGCCAGCCGGAAATCTACGGCAGCCGGTCCCTGGCCGACCTGCCTGAGCTCGTCCGGGACATCCTCGGGCCGGAAAAGGCCGGGCGCATTACACTTGAGCATTTCCAGGCCAACGGCCAGGGGCAGCTCATCGACCGCCTGGAAGCGGCCATGCGCCAGGGCGTGGACGGCATCGTGCTCAATGCCGGGGCCTACACCCACACCAGCCTGGCCCTGGCCGACTGCCTGGCCTGGATCGGCATTCCCTGCGTCGAGGTGCATTTAAGCAACATTTTGGCCAGAAACGACGAGCCGTTGCGCCATACGAGCCTCATCGGGCGGTCCTGCATCGGCGTGATCGCCGGTTTCGGCCTGCACAGCTACGCCCTGGGCGTGTGCGCCCTGTGGCGACGGTTCATGGACGCCGCACAACAAACACCAAAGGAGTGACAATGCTTTCGACCACGGATTTTCGTCGGGGACTCAAGATCGAGTGGGACGGGGTTCCTTACGAAATCGTTGATTTCCAGCACGTCAAGCCCGGCAAGGGCGGGGCCTTCGTGCGCACCAAACTGAAAAACATGCTCAACGGCCGGGTGGTGGAAAACACCTTCCGCTCCGGGGAAAAGGTGGAAAAGCCGGACCTCGAGACCCGTGAGATGCAGTTTCTCTACCGCGAAGGTCCGGATTTCGTGTTCATGGACATGTCGAACTACGAGCAGACCCATGTGGGCGGGGCCCAGCTCGGCGACAAGGGCGGCTATCTCGTGGACGGCATGGAGCTCAAAATGCTCATGTACAATGGCGCCCCCCTGGATATCGACCTTCCGGCCTCGGTCATTTTAACGGTGTCGGACACGGAGCCCGGCGTGAAGGGCGATACCGTCAGCGGGGCCAGCAAACCGGCCAAGCTGGAGTCGGGCATCACCGTCAACGTGCCGCTTTTCATCAACACCGGCGAACGCATCAAAGTCGACACCAGGTCTGGCGAGTACATTGGCCGAGAATAAGGAACAAGGCGGCGAGCCCCGGTATTTCCGGGAGATGGCGGGACTGTTCCTCCTTTTCATGGGGGCGTTCACCGCCGTCAGCCTCGTCACCTACGATTACCTGGACCCGAGCCTGACCCAGCATGTGGGCCCCGGGCACGAGATCCGCAACATGGCCGGGCGGGCCGGGGCCTACTGGGCCGGATTCCTCGTCGATGTGTGCGGCGTGGGGGCCTTTTTCCTGCCCGTCTGGTTTGTCTGGCTCACGGTGCGGACCTTCGTGCGGGACATCGGGCTTGGCCCCGTGCGCTGGTGCGGCATCGTCCTGCTTTTCGTCGTGGTCTCGGCCGCCTGCGCCACCGAGACCCTGCGCCCCCTGGTGACGCTTGGCCAGGTGCAGGGCGGCGGCTACCTCGGTCGGGCCGCGTTCTCTACCCTGTCCACCTGGCTTGGCGGATACGGCGGGGGGCTTCTGCTCTTTTTCCTGACCGTGTTCGCGGTGCAGCTCGTGTTCGGGCTCTCTTTCGACGCCGTGTGGGGCCGGGCTGGACGCGGCGGATGGTGGCTGGCCCGTGCGACCTGGACGGTCCTGGGGCGTCTGGGGGGCGTCCTGGGCCGGGGCGTTCGCGCCCTGTTTGAGCCCCGGGCCAGGCGCGTGGCGCCTGCCGCGCCTGCGGCCCCCGAGGGCGTCCCGGCCGGGATCCAGGTTGCGGATGAGGAATTCGTTTTTTCAGGCGAGGCGCCCGACGATCCCGAGCCGTCCACAAGCGCCGCGCCTGCCGTAAGGCCCGCGCCGGCATCGCACAAGCGCCCGCGCAAGCCGCGTCCGGCCCTGGTGCAGGCCGATCCCGACGCGCCCTTGCCGCCCCTGGATCTCCTCAGCGTGCCGCCCCCGGCCAAGGGCCAGGGCCCCGACCCCGAGGCCGTGAAAAAGCAGGGCGAAAGCCTGGCCGGATGCCTGGCCGATTTCGACATCAAGGGTGAGTTGCAGCGCATCGTGCCCGGCCCCGTGGTGACCATGTTCGAATTCAAACCCGCCCCGGGCATCAAAATCAGCCGCATCGCCGGGCTCTCCGACGACCTGGCCCTGGCCATGAAGGCCCTGGCCGTGCGCATCGAGGCCCCCATCCCGGGTCGGGACACGGTGGGCGTGGAGATTCCCAACGCCAAGCGGCAGACCGTCTATCTGCGCGAGATATTGGAGTCCGAGGCCTTCACCTCCCAGGCCTCGAAGCTGACCCTGGCCATCGGCAAGGACATCCAGGGACGGCCCCAGGTGGCGGATCTGGCCAAGATGCCGCACCTTCTGGTGGCCGGGGCCACGGGCAGCGGCAAAAGCGTGTGCATCAACGGCATCCTCTTAAGCATCCTCTACAAGGCCCGGCCCGACGAGGTGAAGCTCCTGCTTGTGGACCCCAAGCGCATCGAGCTTTCCGTCTACAACGACCTGCCGCATCTGGTGCATCCCGTGGTCACGGAGATGTCCATGGCCAAAAGCGCCCTGGACTGGGCCGTACATGAGATGGACCGCCGCTACGAGGCCATGGCCCGGCTCGGGGTGCGCAACATCTCAGGATACTGGGAAAAGCTGGAAAAGCTGGGCGACGACCGGCCCGAAGAATTGGCCGATCTGGCCCCCATGCCCTATCTGGTGATCATCATCGACGAACTGGCCGACCTGATGATGACCGCCGCCAAGGAAGTGGAGATCAGCATCGTGCGCCTGGCCCAGTTGGCCCGGGCCGCAGGCATCCATCTCATCCTGGCCACCCAGCGGCCCAGCGTGGACGTGGTCACCGGGCTTATCAAGGCCAACTTTCCCACCCGCATATCGTTTCAGGTCACCAGCAAGCACGATTCGCGCACCATTTTGGACACGGTGGGGGCGGAGCATCTGCTCGGGCGCGGGGACATGCTGTTCAAGCCCAGCGGCGGCAAGATGAGCCGCATGCACGGGGCGTTCGTCTCGGACGAGGAGACGGCCGAGGTGGTGGAGTTTTGGAAAAAGCGCGCCGCGCCGGGCTACGAGCTGGATTTTTCCGAATGGCAGAAGGAGACGGCCTCAGGCCTGGACGGAAACGGCGAGAACGGCATCGACGGCGGCGACGACACGGCCTGTGACCCCATCTATCCCCAGGCCGTGGATTTCGTCATGGAGCAGGGCCGGGCCTCCATCTCGCTTATTCAGCGCCGTTTCCGCATCGGGTTCAACCGGGCGGCCCGGTTTATCGAGCAGATGGAACGCGACGGCATGCTGGGCCCCCAGGAAGGCAGCAAGCCGCGAGCAGTGCTGCGGGGCAAGGATTAGTAGGTATCGGGCCGTGGAGATGCCTCCGGCGGCCAAAGGGTTCCGCCCTTTGGAATCCCGTCGCGATTTTACGGATTGTGGGCGTTCCGAAAACACGATTTCCGGCCACGAAAAAAGCTTCGGGCCGATGGCGGCGGCGACGCCGTCCGGCCACGTCCCGGGAAAGCGGGCAGGCAAAAAGGTGTGTAGCATGAAAAAGACGATCCTGGCGTGCCTTCTGGTCGCCGTGTGGGCGGTTCCGGCTCGCGGCGCGGACCTGGTGGACGCCGTGCAGAAAAAATATGAATCATTGTCAGGCTTTAAGACAGAGTTCACCCAGGACTTGAAGAATTCAGCCAGCGGCGAGGGAGAGATGCGTTCCGGGTCGATCACCTTCAAGAAACCGAACCTGGTGCGCTGGGAGACGGTAAAACCCGAAAAGGAACTGCTTTTGGTGGGCAAGGAGGCGGTCTGGGACTATTTTGAGGACGACCGCGAGGCCTTTCGGTATCCGGTGGAGGAAATCATCAACTCCAAGACCATGCTCAAGTTTTTAACCGGCAAGGCCAATCTGCGCGAGGATTTCCACGTCTTCGAGGAACCCGACGCCGCAGAAGCGGGACTGGTGCGGTTCAAGCTGGTTCCCAAGGAGCCGGAACCCGGATTGGTCATGGCCCATGTCTGGGTGGACCCGGCGACGCAGATGATCATGCGCCTGTCCATCCAGGATTTTTACGCCAACACGAATGATCTGACCCTGAAAAACCTCAAGGTCGAGGCCAACCTGCCCGATTCCCTGTTTTCCTTCACCCCGCCTCAGGGCGTCGCCGTCCACGACAATACCGGCCCGGACGGGCGCACGCTCTCGAAATAGTCCGCTGTTTCCGGTGTGAGCCGGGGGGGAAGGGTGTTGCGCGGCGGGGCTCGCCCGGAGTCCTCTGTGCAACCATCGGCATTCGAGGGCACGCCCGACCATCGCCGTCAGGGGCGTCTTTTCCGGCCGCCCAGGAAGGCCGACCGTTCCCGCAATCC
>NZ_JAZHDB010000022.1:0-7731 GCF_036584575.1 Desulfolutivibrio sp. | reverse complement strand
GCCACGATCTCGAACCAGGTGGTGGCGATGATGGCGTCGGTCACTGGCGTCACGCCGTCGTCCGGGACATGGGCGAACACCGCATGCGGCGCGCCGCGCGTCACCACGTCCTTGCCCTTGTCCACGGCCCGCACCGCCCCGGCCAGCTTCATGTTCCGGGCGAAGTCCGTCTTGGCCTTGACCTCGGCCCGCATCCATTCGTTGACCTGCATCAGAAACGCGTTCACGGCCTGGCGTCCGTCCAGGATGGTCCACTGCACCTCCTGCCGGTTGTGGCCGGAGGGGGCGTGGCGCACCGTGTCCAGGATGGCTGCGAAGGTCTCGTGCGGCACGGTGCAGGGCTTGAAGTTGCGGATGGAGCGCCGGGTCTTGAGGTGCGCGGCCAGGGCCTCGGGGGCCAGGGCGTTTTTGCGGTCCACAAGGGGGAAGTCGTCAAAGGGCAGAAGGCTGTGGCGCAGGGCCCCGGTGGGACAGATGGCCACGCAGTGCCCGCAGCGGATGCAGTGCTCGGCCTTGCCGGGCAGGGGATAGGGCAGGGAGTCGGGCGCGTCCTGGCGCACCAGGCTGGCCGGGCAGGCCGCCGCGCACAGACCGTCGCGGCGGCACAGGTTTTCGTCGATGGTGAAAAGGGGCGTGGACGTTTCCACGTTACGCCTCCTCCTTGGCCTTCTTCTTCGCGCCGCTGAGAAGGTGGCGCTTCTGGGCCGACAGCTCCACCTTGCGCAGTCGGATGGACAGGGGGGTGACCTCGGCCAGTTCGTCCTCGCGGATAAAATGGATGGCCCGTTCCAGGGTCATGGGCAACACCGGGGTCAGGATGACGTTTTCATCCTTGCCCGAGGCCCGCATGTTGGTGAGCTTTTTTTCCTTGCAGGGATTGACGTTGATGTCGTTATCCCGGTTGTGCTCGCCCACGATCATGCCCTCGTACACCGGATCGCCCGGGGACACGAAGAGCCTGCCGCGCGGCTCCAGGTTGAAGATGGCGTAGGGCACGGCCGCGCCCGCCCGGTCGCAGACGATGGAGCCGGTGAAGCGCGACGGGAAATCGCCCCGGTATTCCTCGTAGCCCAGGAAATAGGAGTTCATGATCCCGGTGCCCTTGGTGTCGGTCAGAAACTCGTCCCGGTAGCCGATCAGCCCGCGGGCCGGGATGGTGAATTCCAGACGCACCCGGCCCGAGCCGTGGTTCACCAGGTTTTTCATGCGGCCCTTGCGGATGGACAGCTTCTCGGTGACGATGCCGGTGAACGACTCGTCGCAGTCGATGAACAGGTGCTCGATGGGCTCTTTGCGCACCCCGTTCTCCATGCGGTAGATGACCTCGGGGCGTCCCACGGACAGTTCGAAGCCCTCCCGGCGCATGGTCTCGATCAAAATCGCCATCTGGAACTCGCCCCGGCCCTTGACCACGAAGCTGTCGCGCTCCTCGCTCTCCTCCACGCGGATGGCCACGTTGAGCAGGGTCTCCTTGAACAGGCGTTCGCGGATGCGGGCGGACTGGACGTATTTGCCCTCGCGTCCGGCCAGCGGGGAGGTGTTGATGGTGAAGCGCATGGCCACCGTGGGGTCGTCCACGCTGATGCGTTTGAGGGCCGTGGTGGTTTCGGAGGAGCAGATGGTGTCCCCGATGGTCACCTCGTCCAGGCCTGAAATGACAACGATGTCGCCGGGATGGGCGGTCTCCGAGTCCACGACCTTAAGGCCCTCGTAGACCTGAAGCCGTGTGACCCGAAGCGGCACGCGGCGGTTCTCCTCGTCGATGCGCACCAGGGAATCGTGGCTGCGGGCGGTCCCGGCCAGCACCCGGCCGATGGCCAGCCGCCCCAGGAAGTCGGAATAGCCCAGGTCGGAAATCAGCATGGCGAACGGTTTTTCCGGATCGCAGGACGGCCCGGGAATCTCGGTGACGATGGTCTCGAAAAGGGGCGTCAGGTCCACGCCCTCCTCATCCAGGGAGCGCATGGCCCGGCCCTCGCGGCCCACGGCGTAGAGCACGGGAAATTCGAGTTGCTCCTCGTCGGCGTCCAGGTCGATGAACAGGTCGTAAATTTCGTTTAAGACTTCTTCCGGCCGGGCATCCTTGCGGTCGATCTTGTTCACGGCCACGATGACCCGAAGTCCGGCCTCCAGGGTCTTTTTGAGCACGAACCGGGTCTGGGGCAGGGGGCCTTCCGAGGCGTCCACCAGGAGCACCGCGCCGTCGGCCATGGACAGGGCCCGTTCCACCTCGCCGCCGAAGTCGGCGTGGCCGGGGGTGTCGATGATGTTGATTTTGGTGTTGCGCCAAGTCACGGCGCAGTTTTTGGCGGCGATGGTGATGCCGCGTTCCCGCTCCAGGTCCATGCTGTCCATGATCCTTTCGGGGGCGTCCTGGCCTTCGCGGAACATCCCGCTTTGGCGGAACATGTGGTCCACCAGGGTGGTTTTGCCGTGGTCGACGTGGGCGATGATGGCGATGTTTCGGATGGAATCGTTGCGTGGCTGGGTTTTCATGGATGTCCTCGCGCAGGGTGAATAGGCCGCGCGGCTTTACGGTTTCGTGACGGGAAAGGGGAGGAATGTCCTGCCGGGCGGCTCTTGTCGTCGAAAAACGGAGAAAAGACAATCCCTGCCGGAAGGTTTATCCGGGCAGGGGCAGGGTAAAGGTGAAGATGCTGCCCTTGTCGGGGGCGCTCTCAAACCAGATGCGGCCGCCGTGGGATTCCACGATATGTTTGCAGATGGGCAGCCCCAGGCCCGTCCCCTTGGGGCGATCCGTGATCCCGCCGCGCACCTGGTTGAACTTCTCGAAGATTTTTCCAAAATCTTTTTTGTGGATGCCGATGCCGGTGTCCGAGACGCTGATGCGCAGGAAACCGTCCTGGCTGACGGCGTACAGACCGATGGTTCCGTGGTCCGTGAACTTGACGGCGTTGGAGATGAGGTTGACCAGCACCTGGATGATGCGGTCCCGGTCGCCCTGGATGGAGGGCAGGCCACTGTCCAGGCAGCGCACCATGCGCACGTCTTTGTCTTCCAGGAGCACCGAAGTGGAGGCCATGACCCGGCTGATGAGCTCGGAGGGATCGATGGTCTCCATGGCGAATTCCATGCGGCCCGATTCCAGTTTGGCCAGATCCAGGACATCGTTGATGAGATTGGTCAGGCGCCCGCCCTCGGAGATGATGATGTCCAGGTTGCCGGACACCTGGTCGAGGGACTTTTGCAGGCGTGGATCGGGAACCGCCAGGTTTTCGAAAATCTGCTTCAGTTTTCGTTGGATGATTTTTGAAAAGCCCAGGATGGAGGTCAGGGGCGTGCGGATCTCATGGGACACCATGGACAGAAAATCGGACTTGGTGCGGTTGGCGGCCTCGGCGGCCTCTTCGGCCCGGCGGCGTTCCTGGACCTCGCGCATGAGGCGTTCGTTGGCCTGGTGGAGCTCCCGGGTGCGTTCCTCGACCCGTTTTTCCAGGAGGATATGGGCGTCGCGCAGGGCCTCTTCGGCCATTTTGCGGGCGGTGATGTCCTCGCAGGAGCCTTCCAGGAAAAGAGGCAGGCCGCTGGCGTCGTGCTCCACCCGGACATTGAGGGAGACCCAGATGGTGCGGCCGGACTTGTGCCGGAAGCGGGCCGGGAAATTGGTCGCGCCGCCACGTGCCTTGAGCAGGTGCATCAGCCGGTCGCGGTCGCCGGTGTCGGCATAGAGCTGGGAGCGGATGTCCGTGACCTCGGCCAGAAGCCGCTCGGGCGTCCCATAGCCCAAAAGGGTGGCCATGGCCGGGTTGGCGCTGGTGAAGCGGCCCGCCGGGGTGGAGGTGAAAAAGCCCTCCACGGCGTTTTCCACAATGCTGCGGTAGCGGTCCTCGGCCCGGCGCAGGGCGCGCTCGGCTTTTTTGCGCTCGGAGATATCCCGGGCCACCACCACGGCCTTGCGGCGCGTGGGCCTTTGCGCCACCCGAATGGTCATTTCCACCGGGACCAGGGCCCCGTCGGGGCTGGCCATGTCCGTGGCCAGGGGGGCGTCGGTTCCCTGGGCGGCCAGGATGGCCGCGACCCGGGCCGCCGCCTTGGGACGCAGAAAATCGGAAAACGCCGCGCCGATGATGCGGCCCTTGTCCCGCCCCAGCAGGGCCGGGGCGGACCCGGCAGCGTCGAGAATGGCGCCCGTGTCCGCGTCCACAAGAAAAATGGCGTCGTTGCTTTGGTCGAGCAGTTCGCGGAATCGCTCAAGCTCGGCAAGCCGCTCGGACAGCTCGGGATAATAGCTCTTGCTTAAGGAACCTTCCCCAAGCCCGATGAGCTTTTCCCGGGAGGCGTTCCAATCAGGCGTGGAATCGGCAGGCGGCTTCATACAGGGACCGGATGTCCTCGACGGTTGGCTGGCGGGGGTTGGTGATCATGCACGGGTCGTTGATGGCCTTGGCCGACAACTCGGCGAGTTCGCCCGGGCGCACGCCCAGGTCGCTTAAGGTCTGGTCCACGTCGGCGGCCTTTTTGAGGTCGCGCAGGGCGGTGACCATGGCTTGCTTTTTTTCGTCCTCGGCCATGTCCGGTTCGATATGCGCCCCCAGGATTTTGGCGATGTCCGTATACCGCTTGGGGGCGCTGGAATAATTGTAGGCCGCCACATGGTCAAGCAGGATGGCGTTGCACTGGCCGTGGGGCAGATCCAAAAAACCTCCCAGGCTGTGGGCCATGGCGTGCACCGCGCCCAGGATGGCGTTGGAAAAGGCCAGGCCCGCGTAGAGGCTGGCGAACATCATGCCGGATCGGGCCGCCTGGTCGTCGGGATGGCGTATGGCCGTCACCAGGTGGTCGCGCACCAGTTCCACGGCCTTGGCGGCGAACAGGTCGGAGATCGGGGAATGGGCGTTGGAAACGTAGGCCTCGATGGCGTGGGTCAGGGCGTCCAGGCCGGTATGCGCCGTCAGTTCGGGGTCCATGGTGGCCGTGGGCAGGGGGTCGATCAAGGCGGCGTCGGGGATCACGGTCTTGCTGACGATGGCGATTTTGACCTTGCGCTTGGTGTCGCTTATGATGGCGAACTGGGACACGTCGGCCCCGGTGCCGGAGGTGGTGGGCACGCACAAAAGCGGCGGGCCGGGCTTGCGCACATTGTCCACGCCCTCGAATTCCAGGACGTGGCGGTCGTTGGTGCACACGATGCCGATGGCCTTGGCGCAGTCCATGGGGCTGCCGCCGCCCACGGCCACGATGGCGTCGCAGTCCTCGCGACGGTAGACCTCGGCCCCGGCCATGACCTCATAGTCGCGGGGATTGGGGGTGACGTCGGCGAAGATGGTGGTGGAGACGCCCGCCTCGCGCAGGCTGTCGATGACCTGCCCGGCCCAGCCCAGGCGGATGAGGTTGGGGCCGGTGACCACCAGGGCCTTCTTGACCCGGAGATTTCTGGCGTAGCGTCCGGCCAGTCGGGCCGAGCCCGGGCCGAACACGAATTCCGGAGCCACGAATTTGCGCAGTTCCGTCGTCGCTTCGTGGGTCACGTCGTACTCCTTCACGCGAACAGGCGGTTGCGGTTTCATGCCAGCCAACGCCGGGCATGCTACACGGCTTTTGCCGCGTCGAAAAGCATTCTTCTGAAGCCTCAGGGGGACGGACTCCTGGCGCGACGCAACACAAACACATCCGTGCCTTTTTGGAAAAAACGCTCCTGCAGGATGTCAGGAGGCAGGGCCTCCGTCGCGGACGCCGCGCGCGGGCCTGGGGATGCCCTCGGGGCCGCACACGGCGACCCCCATGTCCGCCAGCCCCTGGCGGACCTCGGGGGACGACAGCACCGCGATTTCCCGTTCCCGGGCCTGATTGTAGGCCGAGATGCGGCTGAGTTCCGGGTCGTTTCTCCCGGGATGGCACATGAGTTCCACCACGGCCGTGTCGGGCAACGGGGCGAAGGCCGCCGCCGCCAACTCCAGAAACCGCCCGGGGGTCAGATCCTTACCGAAAAAGTCGGTGATGAAGGCGTCGGCGCAGATCGCCCCGGCGTCGCGAAGCGCTGCGGCCATGGCCGGGTTGGTGGCCCGGGCCGGGATGCCGAGCCGCGCGGCCATCTCCAGATAGACCGGAAACACGTCGGGCCGCTTGTGGACATGGTGGTGGGTGTCCATATGCGACGGGGAGACGCCGCAGGAGCGTAGCAGATCGAGCTGGGCCTGCCATTCCCGGCGGATCTCGTCGGGTGCGGCCTGCCCGATGTCCATGCGCTTGCGCGGGAAAACGCCCTCGGCGGTCACCAGGGAGGGGACGTCCCCGGGCGGCAGGCAGGGGGCGTGGCCGCCGGTCAACTGGAAATGGATGCCCAGGCGGCCACGAAGGGCCGCGGCTTGGGCCGTGATGCGGCCTGACGCGCCGACCGGGCGGGTCATGGCCGTGGTGGCCCGGACCAGCCCGTGCTCCATGGCCTGGAGGATGCCCCGGCAGACGCCGTCGGTCAGGGCGAAATCATCGGCGTTGATCATGAGGCGGCGCATGATGCTCCTTGTTTTTGCTTCGACGAGGCAGACGCCATGGCGTCATGCCATCCGGATTCCCGTCGTGAAACGTACCCTGTGACGGGATTCCAAAGGGCGAAGCCCTTTGGCCGCCGGAGGCATGTCACCCCGCATGCTGCGCCCGCCGCATGATCTCGGCCACGAACTTCTCGATGCCCCTGGCCACGTCGGCGATGCCGGGCCCGAGCATGTAGGCCGGGGTGGTCACGATGTTGAGCGCATCGTCCACCACGATGTCGTCCACGGCGCAATCGACATGCACCGCGCCGGTTTTCTCCAGGGCCTTGGCCGTGCCCATGTCGTTGCCGATGGTCAGGCGCGGCTTTTTGGCCCCGAGCACCAGTCCCAGCACCACCGGGGCGATGCAGATGGCCCCCACGGGCTTGCCCGCCTCGTGCACCTCGCGGATGACCCGGGCCACCTCGGGATGGGCCGCGCCGTCCGGGCCTTTGGTCGCGAAGTCGCACAGGTTCTTGGCCACGCCGTTGCCGCCGGGCAGGATCAGGGCGTCCAGGTCCGCACCCCGGGCCGTGGCCACGTCGGCGATGTTGCCGCGGGCGATGCGGGCCGACTCCATAAGGACGTTTCGCGTCTCGCCCATGGGCTTTTTGGTCAGGAAATTCACGGCCGCGAAGGGGACGTCCGGGGCGAAGATTTTGGTCGTGACCCCGGCCTGGGCCAGATAGAGGAGCGTCAGGACGGATTCGTGGATTTCCGCGCCGTCGATGTTGCCGCAGCCGGCCAAAATGACGCCGATGGTGGGCATGGTCGCCTCCTGTGTCGTTGTGGACGTGGCGTAGCGTGTGGTGCAGATGCAGATGCAGATGTGTAGCCAGCGGGGTGTGATTCGTCAAATGGGGACCGGGCCGTTGGGATCGTGCCTTGGGGACCATGCCCGGCGCGTTGCAATTCCCGGGAATATGACGCACAAGCGGCGCATGGCCGGTCAACGCGTCCTTACCCCTCTGCTTTTGGGCGACACCACGCTTCGCGACGGCGAACAGATGCCCGGGGCCATGCTCGACCCTGCCGACAAGCTCACGGTGGCCCGGGCCTTGGCGGCGGCCGGGGTGGACCTCATCGAGGCCGGATTTCCGGCCGTGTCGCGCACCGAGGCGGCGGCCGTGGGGCTTGTGGCCCGAGCGGCGGCGGATTTTTCCGGGCCGGGGGGCGTGGGCGATTCGGGCGGCCCGGTCATCGCGGCCCTGTGTCGGGCGCTTCACAGGGACATCGACGC
>NZ_JAZHDB010000021.1:0-32845 GCF_036584575.1 Desulfolutivibrio sp. | reverse complement strand
GGCGGCCGGGTCGGGCAAGGCCGCGCCGCCTGCGGGCGTGGTGGGCTTTCGCACCGAAACCGACGCGCTGGGCGTGGTGTGCCGCCCCTTTGCCGGGGAGGATCCCACAGCCACGGCCCGGGCGGCCTTTCGGGCCTTCGTGGCCGAACACCTGGGCCTCATGCCCGGCCCCCGCCCATGCGGCCCGGCCCTTGGCGACCGGTTTTACCTGGAGACGGATTGGATGCTGGACCGCTTCTCCCGGCTTGGCGGCAACCCGCACGAAATGGAAACGACATGAGTGACCACGCCCTAACCCGTATTCTTGTGGTTTTGCCCATGTACGGGGGCTCGCTCCCCGTGGGCCGCTATTGCGCCAAGGCCCTGGCCGGGCTTGGGCATCTGGTGGAGGTCTTCGAGGCCCCGGATTTTCACGGGGCGTTTTCGGCCCTGAAAAACCTGCGGGTGACCTCCCAGCGTCTGGACTATCTGGAGCACGCCTTTTTGCAGACCGTGTCCCAGGCCGTCCTGGCCAAGGTCGAGACCTTCGAACCGGATATGGTCCTGGCCATGGCCCAGGCCCCCTTGAACCGCCAAGCCCTCAAGCGCCTGCGTCGCGACGGCGTGACCACGGCCATGTGGTTCGTGGAGGACCACCAGGTCTTC
Organism: Desulfolutivibrio sp.; assembly: GCF_036584575.1. Taxonomy (NCBI): domain Bacteria; kingdom Pseudomonadati; phylum Thermodesulfobacteriota; class Desulfovibrionia; order Desulfovibrionales; family Desulfovibrionaceae; genus Desulfolutivibrio; species Desulfolutivibrio sp. Next base: position 32,200 of record NZ_JAZHDB010000021.1, on the reverse strand, counting down.
ACCTATTGGCAGGCCTTCGCCCCGTACTACGATTTCTTCGCCGTCATCCAGAAAGAGCCCTTCGTTTCCCGCCTGGCCCAGGCCGGGGTGGAAAACGTCCTGTACCTGCCCATGGCCGCCGACCCGGACATCCACCGCCCCCTGGACCTGACCCCGGCCGAACGCCGCCTGTACGGTTCGGACCTGTCCTTTGTCGGCGCGGGCTATCCCAACCGGCGGATGGCCTTCCGGGAGCTTTTCGGATTCGACCTGAAGATATGGGGCAGCGATTGGGACGGGGAGGTCATCCTGGCCCCGCGCATCCAACTTGGCGGACGGCGGGTGAGCACGGAGGAGTCGGTCAAGGTGTTCGGGGCCACGAAGGTCAACCTCAATCTGCATTCGGGCCTGGACCCTGCCGCTCTGACGCCGCCTGGAGACTTCGTCAACCCCCGGACCTTCGAACTGGCCATGTGCGGGGCCTTCCAACTGGTGAGCGGCCGGGAGCTTTTGCCCGAGGTGTTCGCCCCTGACGAGGTGGCGGTGTTTACCGACATGAGGGGCCTCAAGGAAGCGGCCGCCCATTATCTGGCGCACCCCGGGGAACGCGCGGCCATGGCCGCCCGGGCCCGGGCCCGGGCCCTCAGGGACCACACCTATGCGGCGCGCATGCAGTCGCTTCTGGATTTTGTGGCCGCCAGACGGCCCGGATTCGGCAAGGGCGTCCGGCGCCAGGCGGGCATGGCGGATCTTCCTGCCGGGCTTCGCGAGGAACTGGCGGGACTTTTGGGCGAACTGGGCCTGCCCGGGGACGTGGGATTCGCCGATGTGGTCGCGGCGGTGCGTTCCCGGCAGGGACGACTGACGGAACTAGAAACAGCTATCCTGTTTCTCGATGAATGGCGCAAGCAATACGGCGGCCGCTAGAAACAGACTCTCCGCTCTCCCTCGCCGCGCCCTGCGGCCGCATACCGCGACGAGACGTATTTCAATATACGTATCTCGAAACACCCGGACGCGGATTCCAGGCGCACGGCGTCAATGCTTGATCTCCAGGGCCTTCTTCATCATTTCGTCCGCCGTGGTGACCACCTTGGTGTTCGACTGCAAGGCCCGCTGCCCGGTGATGAGCAGGACCATTTCCGTGGCCATGTCCACATTCGAGGACTCCAGGGTGCTTCCCGCTATTTCGTCGAAGATGCCCGTTCCGGCGACGCCCTCGATCTTGTTCCCGGCTTCAGTTGTCGAGGAAAACAGGTTGTTGCCCTCCCGCCGCAGGCCATCGGGATTGACGAAATCCGCCAGGGCTACGACGTAGAGTTCGACTTCCTGACCGTTGCTGAAATTTCCGATCACAGCGCCTTCCGCATCCACGGAGACATTGAGCAGATAGCCTTCGGCATATCCGTTCTGGCTGGTCGTCTGGGTATAGGACGTGGTGGCGTAGTTGGTTGTGGCGTTGTAGGCCAGGGTGACGTCGGAGGTGTTGAACCCCAGGGTGTTGGCCGTGTCGGTTCCCATGCCTGCGGCTGTCGCGGGCATGGAGGCCCCCCAGCCGGTTGCGGAGCTGATGCCCAGGTTCGTGGACATGGTGACCGGCGCCAGGGCTCCGCCGCCCGAGGCGCTCAGGAATGTGGCCGAGAACTCCGGCAACCCTCCGGTCGTAAGGTCCGCCGCAACCCAGCTGTCGAGGGACGCGGCGTTGGACGCCTCATCCGACAGGGTGAAGGCGGTCATGTTGTCCATGGTGCCGTCGTCGTTGAAGGTCAGCGTACCGATCATGAGCACCCCGGCCTTGGACGTTCCGGCGGTGGCGGCCCGGCCATCCTCATCGGGGTCCATGGACACCATGTATTCCCAGTATTCCTTGCCGTTTTCCCCCAGGGCCTTGCTGTAGGAGACAGTCAGCTCGTGTTGCTGGCCTTCGGAGTCGTAGACGGTGAGGCTGGTTTGGTAGGAGGCGTTGGAGACCAGGGAGGCGTCTGGGTCCGTACTGTCGTAGTTGTAGCTTTCAAACATGGTGAAAAACGGATTGTCGGGGTCGTTGACCCGGCTTTCCGTGGCGGAATCGAGATTGCTGATGACGGAGATGCTGGAGGTGGCCCTGCCGTCGATGCGCAACTGGTCGAGCAGGATGTCCGAGGCGCTTCCACTTATGGCCAGGCTGGACAACTGGATGCCGCTGGCCTCGGCGGCGGCCATCACATCCTGGTCCACGGCATAGCCCTGCACCCGGAGGCCGTTGGGGTCCACCAGATAGCCCTCGTTGTTGAAGCGGAACTCCCCGGCCCGGGTATAATAGAGATTGCCCGAATCGGAATCGCGGACCTGGAAGAACCCACGGTCGCCCTGGATGGCCATGTCCGTGGAGGTGGTGGTGCTTTCCATCCCCCCTGTCTGATAGCTGTTGAGGATGTTGGAGAGCTGCACGCCCAGGCCCACCTGGGAACCGCTCGCCGACGTGGTGGCGGACTCGCTCATGAGATCCTCAAAAAGGGCGTAGGATCTCCGGTAGCCGACGGTGTTGACGTTGGCCAGGTTGTTGCTGGTCACCCCGATGCCTCTGCCGTAGGTCGTAAGCCCCGTCACGCCTGTCCACAATGCTCCCATGCGCCACCTTCCCTGTTCTGCTGGCGGCAAAACTTGCCGCCGTGCCCGGCCCGGTTATCCGGCCGTCCTGTCGGCATCCAGAGGCCTGCGGCGTTCATCCCCGGGGACGGATCGTCCCGGAACGCCCCTGTCAGGCGTATTCCCGAGGGACTTGACGCCCGGCCTCCCTGTGGCCCCCTGGCGCGGCATGGATGTGTCCGGGCCGTGGGGGGAGGAAGACTTTGCCTCTTGTCGGCAGGAAGATGCAGGGATCGGGCCGGGGGATCAGAGTGGGGCGGGGAGGTCGGCCAGGGCCATACAGCGCAGTTGACGCAGTTTTTCGCCCGAGGCCGGGCCGAGGTTTTGCAGGGGCTCGGGCAGATGCACGGCCAGCATGGCGTCGAGGTCGCGTCGGGCGGCCTGGAGGCGTTTTTCGGCATCATCTTGATGGTCGGCCGCAGCCAGGGAAAACATCTCGTCGAAAAGGCCCTCCTGCCACAGGCGATCCAGGAGGTCCACCCGGGGGCCGGGCCGCATGGCCATATAGCGTCCGGCCTTCATGTGCAGGCGGCAGGCCAGCGCGCCCGCCCGGAGGAACTTCCCGGGAAGCCGCAGCCGGGCGCCGAGTTCCAGGGCCATGGCCTCCCCCCGGGTGTCGTGGCCCAGGTGCCGGGGCCAGGTTTCTTGCGGCGTGATGGTTTTGCCCAGGTCGTGGCACAGGGCCATCCATACGGCCAGGGGATCTCCCGCCAGCCGGTCCATGACCTGGATGGTGTGCCCGAGCACGCTTTTGTCGTGCCAGGGGAGCGGGCCGGCCGGGACGCCGTCGGCTTGGCGCAACTCACGAAACCAGGGATCGAGGCTTTTTGCCGTGTTGAGCAGGGCCAGGAACCGTCCTGGTCGGGGAGCGGCCAGGGCCTTTTGGACCTCGCCCCCTGCCCGCTCCGGGGAGAGTTCGGAAAATGCCCGCATCCGGGCCGTTTCGGCCATGTCGGCCACAAGCCCGGGATGGGGTGAAAAGTCCGGCAATTGGGCGGCGAAGCGCGCCGCGCGAAAAATCCGGGCCGGATCGTCGGCCAGGGATGCGGGCGAACAGGGTCGCAGGATGCGGTGGCCCAGATCCGGGAAGGCCAGGGGATGGGCGGCCACCCGTCCGGCCACCCCGGGGGAGACCCCCAGGGCCATGGCGTTTATGGTCAGATCCCGGGCGGCCAGGTCGCTTGCAAGGCTCCCCCCGCGCGGCCAGGCGTACTGGCTGCCTCCCTGCAGGAAAACGGGAAAGGATTTGCCAACTTGCCGGGCCGTGGGGTGGCGGCGTACAAACTCGTCCGGCTCGGCCCCAAGGACCAGATAGTCCCTGTCCGTCACTGCGCGGCCAAGGATCAGGTCGCGCACCGCGCCGCCGACGAGATAGATGTCCATGTGGCCGCCTCCAGCCTTGTTCTGAACCAGGATGATCCCAAGGTCCAGCCCAAGCTGCAGGCGAGGAGGGCGTTTTCACCGTGCGAATCCGAATTGTAAGGCATGATCCGTTCGGCCAGGCCGACGGCCTGACCCCCGAAATCCTGGCCGCGTGCCATCCGGCCTGGGCGCAAGGTGTGGAGATGATGCGCGGCAGGGGAGGCTTTGTCGAAGAAGCGGGGGCTTCGGGCCTGCACTGTCTGGCGTCGGCCGGGATGCCCGGAACCGACGGGGGCGGGCCGCGGCTTACGGTGTGCGGCCCCTGCGGATCGGCCCTGGACGTGGCCTGGAACCTGATCCGGGCCGGGGACATGGCCCCGTGGGACGTGGTTTTGGCCGTATCCCAGCGCGGGGGCAGGGGGCAGATGCGCCGGGCCTGGGAATCGCCGCCGGGGAACGTCTACGCGGCGATAGCCTGGCCTGCGGGCGTCCCTGGGCCGGAAAGTCTTCTGCCGGTGTTCGTGGGGTATCTTCTGGCCGAGTACCTGTCGGGCAAGGGCGTCGCCGCCAGCTTCAAATGGCCCAACGACCTTTTGGCCGGAGAAAAAAAAGTGGGCGGGACGCTTCTTGAGGAGCGCGGCGGACGGGTGCTGGCCGGGGTGGGCATCAATCTTTCAAGCGCCCCGGGCAAGGAAAATCTGCGTCCGGACCACGCCTTCCCGGCCGGTTCCCTGGCGGAATTCGGGCATTTCCCTGGGCCGGTCCCCTTTACCGTCGAACTTGTGAAGTTCCTGCAAACCTGCTATCACGATTGCGTTACAGCGACATGTTCTTTCCCGCCTGTGGCGCGGATCGAGCGCAGACTGGCCTTTTTCGGCCGGGAGGTGCTTGTCCGCGAAGGCGGATCGGACGTCTACATGGCGCGTGTCCTAGGACTGGCCGAGGACGGGGGGCTTCGGCTGATGCGCCGGGTGGACGGAACAAACCGCGAATGCGTGATCCATTCCGGCGGTATTGCCCCTCCTTTGACCTGATTTCCCGCTGGGCGACCATTTAGACTGTGCGACGCGCGCTCGAAAAACGCGTGGGGAGCGGCATGGCAATCAAGACGTTCGACGAAGTACTGTCCGAGGTCGAAGGCAAGAAGATTTTAGTTGTAAACCGGGGCATTTCGGCCAGGCGCGTACTCCGATCAATACGCGAACGCCTGCGCGCCGTCCCCGTGTTGACCGTCACCGACGTGGACCTGACCTCGCCAGCCGTGGCCGGGGCTCACGAACTGCTTCTTCTCGGGGCCAATCCCCGGGCCTACCTGGATCTGGACGCCATCATCAAAATGGCCAAGGCCAAGGATGTGGTGGCCATCCATCCCGGATGGGGATTCGCCTCCGAGGATGCCTCCTTTCCCAAGCGGTGCCAGGAAGCCGGCATCATTTTCATCGGCTCCACCTCCGACGCCATGCTCAAGCTCGGCAACAAGGTCGAGGTGCGCAAGCTGGCCATGAAACTGGACGTTCCCGTGGTGCCCGGTTCCGAGGGCGCGGTGAGCATCCCCGAGGCCCGCGAGGTGGCCAAAAAGATCGGCTTCCCCATCATGCTCAAGGCCGAGGGCGGCGGCGGCGGCCGGGGCATCTACGAAATCCACGATCCCAAGCAGCTTGAGGCGGCCTTTAGCAAGGCCTCGGCCATGGCCCAGGCCTCCTTCGGCAATCCCCGGCTTTTTGTGGAAAAGCTTCTGACCTCCGTGCGCCACATCGAGATTCAGGTGGCGGCGGACATGCACGGCAATGTCTTCGCCTTTGACGAACGCGATTGCTCCGTGCAGCGCAACCACCAAAAGCTGGTGGAGATCACCCCGTCGCCCTGGCCGGGGATGACCGCCGAACTGCGCGAACGCCTCAAGGAATATTCCGTGCGCCTGGTGCGCGCCTCGGGCTACCACTCCCTGGCCACGGTGGAGTTTCTGGTGGACGCCTCGGGAACGCCGTATCTCATTGAGGTCAACACCCGCCTCCAGGTGGAGCATGGCATCACCGAATGCCGCTACGGCGTGGATCTGGTGGAAGAGCAGATCAACATCGCCTTCGGGGGCAAGCTGCGCTTCAATAAGCGCGACACCAAGCCCTTTTTGCACGCCATGCAGGTGCGCATCAATTGCGAGGATCCCCGCAACGCCTTCGCCCCGAATTCCGGTTTCGTGACCCGCTATGTCTCCCCCGGGGGGCAGGGCATCCGCCTGGATTCCTGCCTGTCGGCCGGATACGAGTTCCCCTCGCAATACGATTCGGCCGGGGCGCTGCTCATTTCCTACGGCAAGGACTGGGACAAGGTCTGCGCCGTGATGATGCGGGCCTTGCGCGAATACATCATCGGCGGGCTCAAGACGACCATTCCCTATCATCGCCAGATCCTGCGCCATCCGCGCTTTTTGACCGGGGACTTCGACACCACATTCGTGGCGAAATCCCCGGAGTTGCTCGAATATCAGGACGAGGAGCCCGAGGCCATGCGCCTGGCCTGGCTGGCCTGCGAGATCTCCGCCCTGGGGCACAATCCCCACGTCATGCTCGGCAAATACCGCTCGCGCGGGGATGTCCGGCTGGGCCGCTTCCATCCGGCCATGCCCACCATCGATTTCAAAAAACACATCCCGGTCTATCCGCGCGGCGACCGCACGGCGCTTCTGGACTGCCTGCGCGACTCGGGCCGGGTCCATTTCGTGGACACCACCACCCGGGACATCACCCAGTCCAACAGCGGCAACCGCTTTCGGCTGGCCGAGGACGAACTCATCGGCCCCTACCTGGACAACTGCGGCTTTTTCGCCCTGGAAAACGGCGGCGGCGCGCACTTCCACGTGGCCATGATGGCCAACATGACCTACCCCTTCGGCGAGGCGGCGGCCTGGAACCGTTTTGCGCCAAAGACCCTCAAACAGATTCTCATTCGCTCCACCAACGTCCTGGGCTACAAGCCCCAGCCTAAAAACCTCATGCGCCTGACCGGCGAGATGATCTGCGAACATTACGACATCATCCGCTGTTTCGATTTCCTCAACCATATCGAGAATATGTTGCCGTTCGCCCAGGTGGCCCTGGCCTCCGAGGCCAACATCTTCGAACCGGCCATCTCCCTGTCGTGGGCCAAGGGCTTCGACACCGCCCACTACATGGACGTGTTGGAGGAGATCCTGGCCATGACCGCCCAGGTGGCCGGGGTCAGCAAGCGCAAGGCCTCGCGCCGGATCATCCTGGCCCTCAAGGACATGGCCGGCATGTGCCCCCCCCGGTTCATTCGTGAACTGGTCACGGCCATCCGCACGAAATATCCCGATCTGGTCATCGACTACCACCGCCACTACACGGACGGGCTGTTCGTCCCGGCCGTGGGCGAGGCGGCCAAGGCCGGGGCGCACATCATCGACACGGCCATCGGGGCCAGCGTCAGGTGGTACGGCCAGGGCGAGATCCTGTCCACGGCGGCCTATATCGAACAGGATCTGGGGGTCCCGGTCTGCTTAAGCGAGGACAACCGGGAGATGATCCGCACCTGCAACTTCGTGCTCAAGCAGATCATGCCCTATTACGACCGCTACACCGCGCCGTACTTCCAGGGCATCGACTATGACGTGGTGGAGCACGGCATGCCCGGCGGGGCCACCTCGTCCTCCCAGGAGGGGGCGCTCAAGCAGGGCTACATCCACCTTCTGCCCTACATGCTCAAGTTCCTGGCCGGAACCCGCAAGATCGTGCGCTACCACGACGTCACCCCGGGTTCGCAGATCACCTGGAACACGGCCTTTCTGGCCGTGACCGGGGCCTACAAGGCCGGGGGCGAACGGGCCGTGCGGGACATGCTGGAGGTCTTAAAAACCGTCACCGAGACCCCGGAGAAGTCCCTGTCCCCGGCAGTCAGGGAAGACCGTCTGCAACTGTATTCCAACTGCAACGACGCCTTCCGCGACCTTTTGCTCGGCAAGTACGGCCGTCTGCCCCTGGGATTTCCGGCCGACTGGGTCTACGAAAGCGCCTTTGGCCCGGAATACCGCCAGGCCATCGCCCGGCGCACCGAGATCTCGCCGCTTCTGTCTTTGGGCGACACGGACCTCAATGCGGAATTTAAGGCCCTGCATCTGCACCTCGACCGCACCCCCACGGACGAGGAATTCGTCATGTATTTGAACCACCCGGCCGACGCCCTCAAGACCATCGCGTTCAAGGCCAAATACGGCGATCCCAACCATCTGCCCCTGGATGTGTGGTTCGAGGGGCTGGAGCCCGGCCAGGAACTCATGTTCGAGGACAGCCTGGGAAAACCCCATCATATGGCTATCCTGGACATCTCCCAGCCCGACGTGCGCGGCGCCTCCATCGTGCGCTACGTGCTCGACTCGGAGATTTTAAGCCATCAGGTCCAGGTGGCCGAGGCCAGGGGACGTGTGGACTCGGCCGTGGCGATGGCCGACAGCAAAAATCCCTACCATGTGGCCGCCCCGTGCAACGGCGACCTGTGGGTCATGCACGTCAGCCCCAACGACTATGTCAAGGCTGGCGAGGAACTCTTCAACATCTCCGTCATGAAGCAGGAAAAGGCGGTTCTGGCCCCGGTGGACGGCATGATCAAGCGGGTGCTCAAAACCGCCGATTTCGCCGAGGACAAAAAGATGGTCCCGGTCAAGGAAGGGGAGCTTCTGGTGGAACTTGGGCCGGTGCTGCGCGCCTGCCCCACCTGCAAGGAGCCCGTGGCCGACGAGAGCCACAAGTTTTGCCCGGTTTGTGGACAAAAAGTCTGATTCGGACATATACGTCCGGTCTCGCGACCCCGGCGGCGCGGCGGCGATGCCCCGGGGACGCCAGGAACTTCTGAAGGAGGAGAGCATGGCCAAAGCGCAAGCAGCCAAACAGCCGAAGAAAAAGCCCGGGAAAGCCCCGGCGGCTTCGAAACCGGCCGAGCTGCCCACCACCCTTATCCTTACCGGCGCCGACATCGTGGGCATCGGTGAGGAAGCTGAAATGCTTGTCGGCGGAAAGAATTACAACACCGCCCTCATAAGCCAGGTAGAAGGCATCCGCGCCCCCCAGTTCCGGGCCGTCTCCTCCATTGCCTTCCACAAGGTGCTTGACGAAACCAGGGTCAACGCCTCCCTGGTCCGGGGGACCGTGGACCATGAATACACCCGCATCGCCTGGGACGCCGATGAGATCAACAGCGATCCGGAATTCTTGAAGAAATTCGTGCGCTCCCTGGCCGACGAGATCCAGGCTTCGGCACGCCGCGCCGAAGGGACGCTTATCCCCTTGCGCACCTTCGTCAACAACGTGGTGGAAGGTTTCGCCACCTCCCCCGAGGGCATCGACCAGTTGCGCAAGCGGTCGGTCCTGGTGCAGGCGGCCATCCTGTCCGTGGACATGCCCGCCGAGGTGCGCGCGGCCGTGTCCGACGGCTACAACGACATCTGCAAGGAAGCGGGCCTGGAAGACGTCCCGGTGGCCGTGCGGTCCTCGGCCGCTGGCGAGGACAGCCGCAAGAAGGCCTTCGCCGGGCTTCAGGACACCTACCTAAACATCGTTGGCGCGCAAAACGTGGTCGACGCCTACCAGTGGGACTGCGCCTCGGCCTATAACCTACGCTCCATGACCTACCGCCGCGAGGCCATCCTCGACGCCGTGTCCCTGGCCGAACAGACCGGCGATCCGTCCATCGCCGAGAAGGCCAAGAAAGAGTGGGCCATCGAGAACACCTCCCTGTCCGTCTGCCTCATGCGCATGATCAATCCGGTCATCTCCGGCACGGCCTTTTCCGCCGATACGGCCACGGGCTGCCGGGGCACCTCGCGCCGGGACCTGGTGTCCATCGACGCCAGTTACGGCCTGGGCGAGGCCGTGGTGGGCGGCATGGTCACCCCGGACAAGATGTACGTGTTTCAGCGCGACGACGCCTCGGAAGTCGTGGTCCGCTACATGGGCTACAAGGACAAAAAGATCGTCTACGAGGAGGGCGGCGGCACCAAGATCGTCAAGGTTCCCGACGTCGAGGCCTACCGCTGGGCCCTGTCCCTGGCCCAGGCCGAGGAAGTGGCCCGGGGGGTGCGCAACATCAGCCGGGCCTACGACGGCATCATCATGGACACGGAGTTCTGCATCGACCAGTCCGACCGGCTGTGGTTCGTGCAGGCCCGTCCCGAGACGCGCTGGAACGAAGAATTCGAGCTACATCCCCAGACCATCTTCATGCGCCGCATGGAGGTGAAGAAACGGGCTTTGGCCGGGGCCGAGGTCATCCTCGAAGGCAATGGGGCCTCGCGCGGGGCCGGGCAGGGAACGGTGCGTTTCCTGCGTTCGGCGCTTGAGCTCAACAAGGTGGCCAAGGGCGACATCCTGGCCGCCGAGCGCACGGACCCGGACATGGTGCCGGGCATGCGCATCGCCTCGGCCATCCTGGCCGACGTGGGCGGCGACACCAGCCACGCGGCCATCACCTCCCGGGAGCTCGGCATCCCGGCGGTCATCGGCATCCAGCGCCCCGAGACCCTGCGCGCCCTGGACGGCCAGGAAGTGACCGTGGACGGTTCGCGCGGGCTGGTCTACCGGGGGATCATCCCCCTGGTGGAGGTGGGCGGCGAGATGGACCTCTCCGTGCTGCCCGACACCAAGACCAAGGTCGGCCTGATCCTGGCCGACGTGGGCCAGGCCCTTTTCCTGTCCCGGTTGCGCGACGTTTCCGATTTCGAAGTCGGGCTGTTGCGGGCGGAGTTCATGCTGGGCAACATCGGCGTGCATCCCTCGGCGCTGGAGGCCTACGACAACGGCTCGTTGCCCCATCTGGTCGACCACAAGCTCAAGGAACTGGACGCCAGGCTCAGTAAGATCGTGCGTGAGCAGTTGGCGGGCGGCTACATCTCCGTGGACGTCAACCTGCGCAAGTACGTGGGCCTGGTGACTGGACTCTCCGGCGAACTCGACCGTCTGGCCGAGGAGCAGGCCGGTCCCAAGGGCGCGGACGCGGTGTTGGCCATCCACCGCAAGATTCGTGAGCTGGACAAAAAGCTCGACGAGCATCTGGAGCTGGCCGCGCGCCGTCTGGACGTGATCAAGACCTCCCGCGACCTGGAGACCCATGTGGCCGTGATCCTGGGCTACTGGGACGAGCTTCAGGAGAAATCCAACGACCCCGACGCGATCAAGCGCCGCTACGAGGTCAAGCACCTCGTTTCCCAGCGCGTGGAGGCGGTGAAAGACGAGCCGCTCATCGTGGAGACCCTGGAGCGCATCCACGCCGTGCGCCGCGAGGTGGCCCGGCAGGTGGGCATCAATTCCGAGATCGAGGATCTGGCGGCCCTGCCGGACAAGATCAAGCGGCAGCTTTTTTCGCGCGGCTTCCGTTCCGGCAAGGAGCTCTACGTCCAGACCCTGTCCCAGGGCCTGGGGCTGTTCGCTATGGCCTTCCATGGCAAGGACATCATCTACCGCACCACGGATTTCAAATCGAACGAATACCGCAACCTCCTGGGCGGCATGCTGTTTGAGGGCTTCGAGGACAACCCCATGCTCGGCTACCGGGGCGTCTCCCGCAACATCCACGACTGGGAGATCGAGTCCTTCAAGCTGGCCCGGGGCATCTTCGGGGGCAAGAACCTCCAGATCATGCTGCCGTTCGTGCGCACCATGGAAGAGGCCCGCAGCATGAAACGCTACCTGGAGCGGGTGCATAAGCTCGTTTCCGGCCGCGACGGATTGAAGATCATGCTCATGTCCGAGATACCGAGCAACGCCATCCTGGCCAAGCAGTACATCCAGGAGTTCGACGGCTTCTCCATCGGCTCCAACGACATGACCCAGATGGTCCTGGCCACGGATCGCGACAACCCCTCCCTGCGCCACATCTACGACGAGGAAGACCCGGCCGTGGTCTGGGCGCTTCTGGTGACCATCTTCACCGGCCAGAAGTATGGCAAGAAGGTGGGGTTCTGCGGCCAGGGCGTGTCCAACAGCGTGATCCTGCGGGGCTTGGTGGCCATTGCGGGCATCGTGTCCGCCTCGGTCGTGCCCGACACCTATTACCAGACCAAGCTGGATATGGCCGCTGTCGAGGCCGAACACCTGCCTGTCTCCAAGCTCGGCGACTGGCTGAGCATCCAGCATGTCAACCGCCTGCGCCAGCTTCTGGCCGAGCACAAGTACGACCACATCCTCAAGAAATACAAGACCGGGCACGACCTCAGGGACTGGTACGAGGGGGAGATGTCGCGGTTTGCCGAACAGTTGCGCGACAACCTGGACACCCAGAAGGCCGGGTTCTACCGCCAGGAGATGGAGAGCTTTCGCAGGCTGTTCCACAAGCCGGTGATCTATTCCGACTGGGACTGGGAGAGCACGGTGTTCGACGCCCTGCGCCAGGCCGGGTTCTCCACGTATGAGGAGCAGGAAAAGGCCCTGGCGGAGCAGCGCAAGAAGAAATGGTAGGGCGCGGCCCTGCCTCTGACGACCGGGGCGGCCTGCGGGCCGCCCCCAAGGATATATGGGAAATCCCCGCTTCGGCGGGGATTTTGCTTGTAACGCCGGACGTTCACGGGATATCCGAACGTGTCGGCGTGCGGCGCAAAAGATCGTCCGCAGAAGATGATGCCCCGGATCGTCCAAGAATACCGCGAAGGAATCAGGCATGGAAGAAGAGAGCCGCATACTGCAAGGGGCGCGCGAGGCCCTGGCCATAGCCCGGGGCGAGATGCCCGGCGAGGACGACGCCGTCGCCGCTCCTGGTTCCCTGGAATTATGCCCGCAGTTCCAGGTCCGCCCCCTTGCAGGCCAGCCTGACCAGTCTGGGGATGATCCGCGCTCCTGATTCGTAATAGGCCACGGTGCGGCGGCTTATGCCCAGAACCCGGGCGGCGGCGGTCAGGGACAGGCCGTTGGCGGCCCGCCAGGCCCGGAAGGTCTCGCAGGGCATGGCCGCGCCGCTTTGCTCCATGGCCAACCTCTCCAGGTGATGCGCGTCCACAGCCGCATCCTCCCCAACCGAACCGGCCGGGCCGACCGGCCACACGATCTCCCAGCCGTCCTCGCCCACCTGGACCCGCCGAAACAGCGTCTCGTCGCGAAGCGGGGCGAGAACCGGCGTGCCCGCAATCAGCGCCGCCAGATCCACGGTGCTGGTCCGGCCGTCGTCCCAGGCCACGGATACCGCCTGCGCCCCAACGGCGCGCACGGTCAGGATGCGATGAATGTCAGCCTTCATGTCCCTCTCCATTGAGCCGGTTCCAGGCGTCCCGGATGGCGTTTCTGTTGGCGGCAGCCCAGCGCAGGGCCTCTTCATGGTCCCGGGTCTGGGGAGACGAGGCCAGGATGCCCAGAGTCTCCAGGTCCACCGCCACGGCGAATCCCGGTCCCTGGATGTGGAAATGGGGCGGGGCGTGATCTCCGGCATAGACCACGATCCGCACTCTGCCCAGGCGGTGGATCGTTCCCATGACGTTATGGTAGTGCACTTGTTGCACCATGGCAAGAGGGGGGCGGCAGGTGGGTTCCCTGGGCAACGGCGGTTACCGCTCCGTTACCGCCAACGAAAAAGGGGCCACGATCATTGATCGTAACCCCTTGAATTTGCTTGGTGGGCAGTACAGGATTCGAACCTGTGGCCTTTGGCTCCGGAGGCCAACGCTCTATCCAACTGAGCTAACTGCCCGAAACACGCATGTTTAGTTCAGGGCAGGGGAGCTGTCAAGGTCTTTTCGGCGGGAAAGGCCCGTTTTACGCCGTCCCCGCAGGCCGTATGCGGCGCCCTCGAAATCCGGACGTCCGGATTTCGATGTGAAAACCCGCAATTCCAATATGTTTCAATAACTGGCGGTATGCCGGACGCCCCCTAGGACGCCTGGGCCGCGGCCTTGGGCTCGTCATGTCCGCCGGACACGCACACCATGTTCCGGCCGCTGGTCTTGGCCTGGTACAGGGCCAGGTCGGCCTGGCGCAGGAGGTCCATGCGCTTGTTGAGCGCCCCGGGCTTGAGCGTTGCCACCCCGATGGAGGCGGTCACCTGGAATTCCCGTCCCTCGAAGGCGAACTGCACCGTGGCGATGGCCCGGCGCAGGCGCTCGGCCAATATCCAGGCCTGATCCTCCGAGGTCTGGGGCAGGATGACCACAAATTCCTCGCCGCCGTACCGGGCGCCGAAGTCCGTGCTGCGCAGGGCGTCTTGCAGCACGCGGCCGATCTCGCGCAACACCATGTCCCCGGCCTGATGGCCGTGCTGGTCGTTGATCAGCTTGAAGTGGTCCAGGTCGAGCATCAAAAGGCTCAGGTGGCTGCTGTACCGCTGGTGGCGCTTGAGCTCCTCCACCATGCGTTCGTCAAAGGCCCGGCGGTTGTGGATGCGGGTCAGGCCGTCGTGGTCGGCCTTGGTCTTAACCTCGCTGAAAAGGGCGGCGTTGCGCAGCGCCAGCGACAAATGATTGACGGCGGCATACAGGGCCTGCACCTCGTCCTTGCCCATGGGATGGCCGGCGCCCCGGGAGATGGCCAGGCATCCGAAGACATGGCCGGCGGTTTTGAGCGGCAGAAGCAGCACGCCGGTGGCGTCCAGGGTGTAGTCGGGGGTGTCGGTTCGGGATTCTCCGGGTCCGAGATAGGCGACCTGGTATCCGGCCACGGGGCGCTGGGTCAGGCGGTGGACGTTATCCAGAAGATAGCCGGTCCAGGCCTCTTCGGCGTCGGGCTCCATGTCCGGTTCCAGGAAAAATTCGGATTCGATCACGCCGTTTTCATCCGACTGCCAGAAGGCGGACATGAGCGCCTTGATGGGCAGCAAAAGGCCCAGATCGTCCCTGGCCTGGGTCAGGATCACCGTGGGGTCGAGGGATTCCGAGGCCCGGGTGAGGATCTGGTTCAGGAAAAGGATCAAGTCGGTCTTGCGGGCCAGAAGCTCCCGCTCCAACATGATTTCCCGGGTCATGCGGAAGATGTCGTCATAGAGGCTTTTGACCTCCTTGGCCCGGAAGATCACGTCGCGGATCTTTTTGGTGGTCAAGGGCAGGGACACGGCGGACAAAAAGCCGTTCTCCACCACGTCTTCAAAGTCCGACACGGACTTCCCGTCCTCGACGAGCAGCACGCGCTGGGGGAGATCCCATTCCCGAAGCCGGTGGCGCACCTCGTCGGGCATGTCAGTCCACGCCTTGCGGGTGATCCAGATGACCAGCGGATTGCATCGGGCGATGTCCCGTTCCTTGGGCAAGGTCTCGTCGGACCAGTTGCGCAGATGATATCCCGGTCCCAGGGCGGCAAGGATTTCCCCCTCGACCTGTTCGGATAAACCTATCCCCCAGACCAGTTCCGGCCTGCTTCCGCGCTTCATGACATACCTCCGTACTGGAGCTCTCGCGATTTAGGGCCATGCAATGCAATATCAAGGCCATACCCAGAAACGCCCATGCGCCGCCTGGAAAATCGGGAGATGTTTCGCCCTGGAAGGGCCGCACGCCGACGCGCAATTGACATCCCACGGGTTTCGTGGCTTGTGGGGTCCATGCCCGAACCGCGCCTGTGGGGAACCCTCGACCCTTTCCTGGAATCCGGCGACGCCCTGGGCCGCAAGGCGGCCAATGCCGGATTCCTCGACGCCCTGTTGGACGCCGATCCCTTCGACGCCTACCATTTCTATCTGGCCTCGCCCAAGGACCGCGACGAACAGGCCCGGATGCTGGGCGACAGGCGGCCCGACCTCGCGAGCCGGGGAAAATTCAAATTCTTGACGCGCCTGGATCTTCCCGCAGGCCTACGCCACAACGACTATTTCGCCTTCCACCTCTCGGACTGCATCAACTTCCCGGCCCATCTGGCCCGGTTGCGCAACCTCGTTTCCCGGGACATCTTCCCCATCACCTCGGTCACCCATTCCTTGAGCTATGCCGCCTACGGCCGGGATTTCCTCCTGCACCTGTGGCCGGGGGCCACGGCCAGGGACGCGGTGGTGGCCACCTCCCGGGCCGCCGTGGACGCCGTGGGGCAGTTTTATGCCTATCTGGCGCAGGGATACCCCCAGCCGGGGTCGCCCGTCGCGCCCCTTGCGCCCATTGCGGGGCGGCCCCGGGTCGTGCGCCTGCCCCTTGGGGTGGATGTGGCGTCATTTTCCGTGGCCACGGACCAGGCCCGGCGCGAGGCCCGGGAGGGCCTTGGCATTCCTCCGGACTCCACGGTCTTTCTGATCTTCGCCCGCATCTCCCACAGCTCCAAGCTCGATCCCCTGCCGGTCTTCCGGGCCTTTCAGCGGCTTTTGGCGGAGCATCGCCACAAGGACGGGGGAACGCCGCCGTGTCTGGTCATGGCCGGATGGACGGAAGAGGGCGGGGGGGCCTTCTCGCAGGCCCTTACGGACTTCGCGGCGGGGGTCGGGCTGGCCTTCCGTCTGTTTCCCCGCCCGGACGAGGCCCGGAAACGCCGTATCTTCGCCGCAGCAGACATCTTTTTGTCCCCGGTGGACAACCTGCAGGAAACCTTCGGGCTGTCGATCCTGGAGGCCATGGCCTGCGGGTTGCCGGTGGTGGCCTCGGACTTCGACGGCTATCGCGATCTTGTGGCGCATGGCGGCACGGGGCTTTTGGTTCCCACCCTGGGGCCAGGAGACACGCCGCTTCTGGACGCCCTGTCCCCCCTGTGTTTCGACAACCACGCCCACCTGATACGCGCCCAACAGTGCGTGGTGGAGGTGCCGCAACTGGCCCGAGCCCTGACCGATCTGGCGGACGATCCGGACTTGCGGCGGCGGATGGGCCACAGTGGCCGCAGGCGGGTCGAGGCGGAATTTTCCTGGGGCCATGTGGTGACGCGGTATCTGGCCCTGTGGGAAAAACTATGGCGTGAACCGGTCCCGGATCGCGACGGCCTGCGCGGCATGCCCCATCCCATGCACATCCCCTACGGCCGCGTGTTCAGCGGCCATCCCTCGGCGCTTTTCGACCCGAAGCTTGTGGTGACGTCCAGCCGGGCCGGACAGGCGGTCTACCGGGGCCAGGACTTCCCGGTCATCTATCCGGCCCTGGACGCCCTTTTCGACATGGCGACGCTCAAGCGGCTGCTCGTGCTGGCCAGAAATCCCCTGACGGTCGCCGAACTGGCGGACAAACTCATGGGGATCGCGCCGGACATGGACGAGGAGCGGGCTGCGTTCGGCATCCTGTGGGCGCTCAAGCACGATCTTTTGGAGCGGGTCGGTGATGGGGCGACGATACGGAAGGCGGGCCTTGGGCAGGCCGGGGAGGCGGATCGTGGCCCGTCGTGACAAACGCAGCGTCATCCCCAGGCTGAAAGGCCCGGGCGAATACGCTCCCCCCAAGCGCAGCCTGGGGCAGAACTTTTTGGTGGATCAAAACATCTCCCGCAAGATCGTGGCCGCCCTGGGCATTGCTCCGGAAGATACGGTCCTTGAGATCGGTCCCGGCCGAGGGGCGCTTTCGGAATGGATCGCCAAGGCTGGACCCGGCCGTTACCTGGCCGTGGAAAAGGATGCGGACCTGGCCATGGCCTTGCCCGCCCGGGCCCCAGGGGTGTGCGTCGCGGCCATGGACGCCCTGCGCCTGGACTGGGCGCGGCTGGGAAGGCTGCCCCGGCTCAAGCTGGTGGGGAATCTGCCGTACAACGTGGCCTCGCCGCTGGTGTGGGATCTGTGCTCGCAGGTGGCCGCCTTCGAATACGCCATATTCATGGTCCAGCACGAAGTGGCCCTGCGCATGGCCGCCCGTCCCGGCGCCGGGGAATATGGCGCGCTGACGGCCTGGATGGGGAACTTCGTGGCGGTGGACTATCTGTTCAAGGCGCCGCCCACGGTCTTCCGTCCCCGGCCCAAGGTGAATTCGGCCGTGGTGCGCCTTGTCCCCCTGCCCTCCGGGCCGCGTCCCGAGAGCCTTTCCGGGCTGGCGACCTTCCTGAAATGGTGTTTCAGCCACCGCCGAAAGCAGATGCGCCACACCCTCAAGGCCCAGTGGACGGATGATGTTGCGCAACTCTTTGAAACAAATGGGTATTTACCTTCTTGTCGACCGGAGGAACTCTCGCCGGAATTTTTCAGGATTTTGGCGAAAACCTTGAAAATCCACGGGCCCTCTTGACTTTGGGTTGAAAATGGAGTTCATCTCTTGCCAATTACGCAGACGATGGATTGTGATTTTTTTGTCTCATCGCGTGTCACGTCATTTCCGCCGGGGAGAGGTTGGAATTGGCGGTCTGATTGAAAGGCCGCTGGGTATGGCCTTGCCGGTCATGACATGTTTTTTTCAGGAGTGGGAGAGGGGATCGAATCGCGTGAGAGGCCGACGGCTGCCGTCGGCGATTCCAAAAGAGGAGGAGAGGACCGATGACCAAGGCTGATCTGGTGGTGAAAATCGCGGAAAAGACCGGGCTGACCAAGGCGAACGCCGAACGTGCGCTGAACGCCTTTCTGGAGTCCGTTGAAGCCACGCTTGTCGCGGACGGAAAACTGACCCTGACGGGGTTCGGCACCTTTGCCGTGGACGAGCGCAAGGCTCGCACCGGCCGTAACCCGCGCACCGGCGCCGAGATCAACATCCCGGCCAGCAAGGTCGTGAAGTTTCGCCCCGGCAAGCTGCTCAAAGACGCCATTCAATAACTCTTGGGAGCCAACATCATGTGGATGATTCACGGAGAAACGGTCCAGAGTCCGCTGCCCCAGGATCTGCCCTGGTGGATGCCTGACCATTTCATCTTTTTCAGCGTGCTGTATCTGGTGCTGTTCATCATCGGTTCCGGTGTGGGCTACTGCGTCCTGAAGTCCCTCAAAGACGCCACCTGCCAAGAGGCCGGTCACCATCACTGATTCCCGCCGATACGGCCGGGGCAGCTTTCGGACCCGCCTGGCGACGGCCGGGCGGGTTCTTTTTCTCGTTCCTGGCGGATGCAGGGAAAACCCTTGCTTTTTGCCCGGACGGGGAATATGAATCTCGTTTTCCGCCAATATCTCTAAGCGGAAAGATCGGGCCAGAGGGGGTGAGGTACGTGCCGGGAGTTTTCCTTGAGGATTCCGACAACTTCGACATTGCGTTGCGTCGTTTCAAGAAGCAGGTGGAGAAGGCCGGGGTGTTGTCCGAGTTGAAAAAACGGCAGCATTTCGAGAAGCCAAGCGTCATGCGCAAGAAGAAAAAGGCTGCCGCCAGAAAGCGTCTGCTGAAAAAGATGCGCAAAATCAACATGATGTAATGAATCTTACAGACCGCATAGAAAAAGACTACCTTGCCGCCTACAAGGCCAGGGACGAGGTGCGCGTGTCCGTTTTGCGCATGCTCAAATCTGCTGCCAAAAATCGGCAGGTGGAACTTCTGCGGCCCCTTTCCGACGACGAACTGGCCGAGGTTCTTGTGAAACAGGCCAAACAGCGTCGGGAGTCCATTGAGCAATTCGGCCGTGCAGGCCGTGACGATCTTCGGGACAAGGAGGAGCGGGAGCTTTCGGTTCTTATCGAATACCTCCCCTCTCCCTTGACCGAGGACGAACTTCTCCGCGAGGTCGACCAAGCCATTGCCGAGCTTGGAGCCCAAAGCGTCAAGGACATGGGACGGGTTGTTTCGGCCGTCCTGGCAAAGCACAAGGGCCGGGCCGACGGGAAAAGGGTCAGCGACATGGCGCGTTCCCGCTTGTCCAGGTAGCTTACCCACCGCACCGCGCACCCATGGATACACGCTCCCTCCAGCTTTTGGAGTTTCCCAAGGTCCTCGGATACCTGGCGGATTTTTCCGTGTCCGTTCCCGGACGCCGGGCGTCCATGGCGCTGACGCCTTTGGCGGACATGGAGCTTTTGTCCGAGCGGCAGGGGCTTTTGGCCGAGTGCCTGGAGTTGCGCCGCGACGCCGTCTTTGATCTTTCCGAATTTCCCTCTTTGGACGGACTGTTCGAGTCCCTCGGCGGCGAAAGCGTTCCCCTGGACCTGGACGCCCTGTTCGCCATCCAGGACGTGCTCATCCAGGCCGGACAGGCCCGCGAGGCCCTGGCCCCCCGGGAAGCGCCCCGGGGAGTTCCGGAACCGGCGCGGCCCCTGTTGGGCCGGATGGCCGAGGCCGCGCCGGTTCCCAAAAAGACCATGGCCGCCCTGGCCCGCTGTCTGGCCCCGGATGGGGGGCTTCGCGACGAAAGCTCCCCCGAGCTCTTTTCCGCCCGGGCCGAAATACGGGCCATCCACCGTCGCTGCACGCGCCAGGTCAAGGACTACGTCCAGGAGCAGGGGCTTTCCCCCTTCCTCCAGGACGATTTCATGACCATCTCCTCTGATCGCTACGTGCTGCCGCTGAAGTCCAATTTCAAGGGCCGCATCCCGGGGATCATCCACGACTATTCCCAGACCGGCGAGACCTGCTACTTCGAGCCGTTTTTTTTGGTGGAGGTCAACAACCGCCTCCAGGAGCTCAAAAAAGAGGAGCGCGAGGCCGAGGCCAAGGTTCTGGCCGCGTTGACCCTTTTGTGCCGCCAGGAATGGGAGGCGCTTACGGCCTCCTACCGGCTTTTGGTCGAGCTGGACGTGCTTTTCGCCTGCGCCGCCCTGGCCGAGGCCATGGGCGGGGTCATTCCCGAGGTGGGAGCGAATGAACCCGTGCGCCTGCCGGGGGCGCGCCATCCGCTGTTGATCCTTGGCCGGTCGGGGGGAGGCGCTGTGGTGCCCCAGGACATCGTGCTTGAACCGCAGCATAGGGCCTTGATCATCAGCGGGGCCAACGCCGGCGGCAAGACCGTGTGCCTTAAGACCCTGGGCCTTTTGGCGCTCATGGCCTTTTCCGGGCTGGCCGTGCCCGCGGCCGCCGGATGCTCCCTGCCGTTTTGGCGCAAGATCTTCGTCTTTTTGGGCGACGAGCAGAGCCTGGAAGACCATCTGAGCACCTTTACGGCCCAGATTCGCCATGTCAGCCGGGCCTGGCCCCAGGTGGACGAGACGACCCTGGTCCTTCTCGACGAGTTCGGGGCCGGAACCGACCCGGCCCAGGGCGCCGCCCTGGCCCAGGCCGTGGTGGACGGGCTGCTCGAAAAAAACGCCTGGTTGGCGGCGGCCACCCATTTCCCGGCGCTCAAGGCCTATGGCCTGAGCAAGTCCGGGGTGCGGGCGGCCTGCATGCTGTTTGATCCGGCCGGGAAAAAGCCCCTGTACCGCTTGGCCTACGATCAGGTGGGGGCCTCGGTGGCCCTGGACGTGGCCCGGGAACACGGCCTGCCGGAAGAAATTTTGGAGCGGGCGCATCGCTATCTGCTTTTGGAGGGGGCCGACTCCACATCCATCCTTGACCGCTTAAACGAACTGGCCCTGCGCAAGCAGGAGGAGCTCGACGAGCTTTCCGCACAAAAGGCGGAAGAAAAGAAAAAAACGGCCAGGATACGGGAGCGGTTCGAAAAGCGCCTGGCTTCCTTGCTGGACGAGGTTCGCGAGGCCTCCCGGGAGATATCGCGCAGCTACCAGGAAGGGCGCCTGGGGCGCAAGCAGGCCCAGAAGGCCCTTGCCGAGGCCGGGAAAAGACTTATTGAGGAACAGGCGGCGGTGGACCCGGCCCCGGGAACCCCAGCCAAACCGGCCGTCGCCGACTTCGAAAGCCTGGCCCCCGGCGACGCCGTGCACCTGCAAAGCTGGAACAAATCCGGGCGGGTGCTGGACAAGGATCTCAAGAGACGGATGCTTAAGGTCGATATGGGAGGGGTGTGCATCTGGGTGGACGCCCGGGATGCGGCTGCCCCGTCGGGCGGCGATTCCAGGCCGGGCGGCGGGGGATGGTCCATGAAATCCGATTCCGAACCGTCCGGAAGAAGTCCTGTCGCCTCCTTC
The DNA here is from genome assembly GCF_036584575.1 of Desulfolutivibrio sp. Lineage (NCBI taxonomy): Bacteria > Pseudomonadati > Thermodesulfobacteriota > Desulfovibrionia > Desulfovibrionales > Desulfovibrionaceae > Desulfolutivibrio > Desulfolutivibrio sp. The sequence continues at coordinate 10,429 of NZ_JAZHDB010000021.1, read as the reverse complement.
GTTCTCGACCTGCGGGGACGCCGGGCCGATGAGGCCGTGGCTGAACTGGCCGTGTTTTTGGATGAGAGCGTCATAAAAGGCCGTACCCAGTTGGAAATCGTCCATGGCAAGGGAACGGGAGCGCTACGCCGCGAGGTCCACGATTTTTTGCGCGCCTCTCCCCAGGTGGCGTCGTATTGCCTGGCCCCGGCGGATCGGGGCGGCGACGGCATGACCATGGTGGAGTTGGCGTAACGGTTTTGACGGCCGGGCGGAGCCTTTCGGGACGCGTCCGGCATGGGACGTGACGGCATGAAGTTTGATTCCTCGGGGGTGGCGGCGGTCAAGGCTAGGGCTGACATCGTCGAGATCGTCAGGCGGTATGTGGATCTGCGGCCCGTGGGCGGGCGGCTGGTCGGCGCGTGCCCCTTCCACCAGGAGACCAAGGGATCGTTCAACGTCCATCCGGAGCGGGGATATTTTCATTGTTTCGGGTGCCAGGCCTCGGGGGACGTGATTGATTTCTATTGCCGCATAAACGGGCTGGAATTTCGCGAGGGACTGGAACGGCTGGCCGACGAGGTGGGGGTGCGCCTGGATTCCGGGCGTCCCGACCCCAGGGCCGGGGAGAAAAAACGGCTGCGCCAGGCCTGCCTGGACATGCACGCTCTGGCAGACGCCTTTTTTCGGCGCTGCCTGGCCTCGCCCGAGGGCACGGCCGCCCGGGACTATCTGGCCCGGCGGGGCATCGTCCCGGAGGTGGCCGCGAAGTTCGGCCTGGGCTACAGCCCCGCAGGCTGGCAGGCCCTTGAGGATGTTCTGAAAAAAAAGGGGTTTTCCCCGGCCCAGGCGGCCATGGCCGGGCTTTTGTCCAAACGCGAGGACGGGCGGACCTGGGACCGCTTCCGTGACCGTCTGATCTTTCCCATCCGCGACGTGGCCGGGACCGTGGTGGCCTTTGGCGGCCGCATCATGGGGGAGGGCGACCCCAAATATTTAAACAGCGCCGATTCGCCCATCTATCGCAAGGGGGACCATCTCTACGCCCTGTGCGACGCCAGGCCCTCGATGGCCAAAAGCCGCCGGGCCATTCTTACCGAGGGCTATGTGGACGTCATCACCCTGCACCAGTTCGGCTACGGCGACGCCGTGGGCGTTCTGGGCACGGCGCTCACCCCGGAGCAGATCAAGCGGCTCCTGGGATTTTGCGCCACGGTGGATCTGGTGTTCGACGGGGACGGGGCCGGACGCAAGGCGGCGCTGCGGTCGGCGGAGATGCTTCTGGCCACCGGGGCGGCCTGCCGGGTGACCCTTTTGCCTGAGGGCGAGGATGTGGACAGCCTGCTCCAGACCCGGGGGCGGGAGGCCTTCGAGGCCTGCCTGAGCGGGGCCGACGAGGGCCTGCGCTACTGCTTTCGGGCCGTTTCGGCCATGGCCCGCAAGGAGCAGATCGCCTGGGCCGAGGGTTTTTTGGGCAAGGTGTGCGACGCCAATCTGCGCGCGGCCTATGCCCCGCGAGTCGCCGCAGCCCTCGGGTTGTCCGAGGCGGAATTGCGCGGCGCCCTGGCCGATACCGTGGTGCGGCGGCAGGCGGCCGTTCCGGCCTCCAGACGCCGGGAGCATCCGGGCCTGGAGCTTGACCCGCGCGAGCGCTGCATTGTGACCTTTGCGGCCCGTTGTCCCGAGTACGTCCCCGCCTTGCGGGAGCTTGGGGCGGGAGACTATTTATCCGGATCTGCGGCGCGGTCCCTGTGGGCCCGGCTGGCGGCCCTGGGGGACGGCGATCCCAGGCTGGTTTTCGAAGAGCTGGAGCTGGACTTCGTGCTGGAGGCCAGACGGCTCGGGGAACTGCCCGACGAGGCGCGCCAGGAGCTTTTCGAGGAGATTTCCGGATTTTTGCGCGCCACCCGGAGCGAGTCGGCCCGCAAGGAACTCATGGAGGCCATGCGCCGGGCCAGGGCCGTGGGAAACACGGGAGAAGAGATGCGGCTATTCGCCGAGCTTAATGCCTTACTTGGGAGGGGAGATGAGTAATCTCAAGGAAATTCAGCAGATCAAGAGCCTCATCGTCAAGGGCAAACAAAAAGGCTTTTTGACCATTGATGAGGTCAACAAGGCTCTGCCTTCCGAGGTCAATAATCCCGAGCAGATCGAGGAGGTCATCTCCATATTCGATCAGCTCGACATTAATATCGTGGATTCGGACAAGGACGCCCGCAAGCTCGACACCCTGACCGCCGAGCCCGACGACACCCCGGACGCCGACCTGGAACTCACCGAAAGCGAGGATTCCCTCGATTATTCCTCGCGCAGCACCGACCCCGTGCGCATGTATCTGCGCGAGATGGGCGCGGTGCCCCTGCTTGATCGCGACGGCGAGGTGACCATCGCCAAAAAGATCGAAAACGGCGAGATGGACGTGCTCTACGCCCTGGTCGAGGTGCCCGTGGCCATCGAAGAGCTGGTCCAGGTGGGCGACGACCTGCGCCTGGGCCGCATGAAGCTCAAGGATGTGGTCAAGACCATCGAGGAGGATGACCCCTCCGAGGACGAGATGAACCAACGGCAGCGGGTCATCTTCCTTTTGGAGGAAATTCGGGCCATCTATCGCAAAAAGCGCAAGATCTACGGCAAGCTGGACCAGTGCGCCTGTCTGTCCCGGCGGGTCTACGGCATCCAGAAAGAGATCATGGTCTATAAGGACGAGGTGGTGGGGCGTCTTCGGGACATCAAGCTGGAAAAGACCCTCATTGACCGGGTCATCGAGACCGTGGAGGACTACGTGCGGCAGATGCATAACTGCCAGCGCGACCTGTCGGCCTATATCCTGTCCGTGGGCAAATCCCAGTCCGAGATCAAGGAGCTTTTCGGCCGACTCGACCAGCGCGACATCAATCCCGTCCTGGCCGCCGACAGCCTGGGCCTTACCGTGGAGGAGCTTTTTTCTTTCAAGGAGATGCTCACGGCCAAGATGGAGATTCTCGTTCGCCTCCAGGACAAGTGCTGCCACCACGTCCACGACCTGGAAGAGGTGCTGTGGCGCATCAAGCGCGGCAACACGGCGGCCCAGCGGGCCAAGCAGGAGCTTATCCGCTCCAACCTGCGCCTGGTGGTGTCCATCGCCAAGAAATACACCAACCGCGGCCTCCAGTTCCTGGATCTCATCCAGGAAGGCAACATCGGGCTCATGAAGGCCGTGGACAAGTTCGAATACCAGCGCGGCTACAAGTTCTCCACCTACGCCACCTGGTGGATCCGGCAGGCCATCACCCGGGCCATCGCCGACCAGGCCCGGACCATCCGCATCCCCGTGCACATGATCGAGACCATCAACAAGCTGATCCGCACCTCGCGCTACCTGGTGCAGGAGCTTGGCCGCGACCCCACCCCTGAGGAGATCGCCGAGCGCATGGACTATCCCCTGGAGAAGGTCAAAAAAGTCCTCAAAATCGCCAAGGAGCCCATCTCCCTGGAAACCCCCATCGGCGACGAGGAGGATTCCAGCCTGGGCGATTTCATTGAGGACAAAAAGGCCCTGGCCCCTGCCGAAGAGGTGGTCAACACCAAGCTCGGCGAGCAGATCGGCAAGGTGCTCTCGGACCTGACCCCGCGTGAGGAACAGGTGCTTCGCAAGCGTTTCGGGCTGGGGGAGAAGTCCGACCACACCCTGGAAGAGGTGGGCAAGCTTTTCAACGTCACCCGTGAGCGCATCCGCCAGATCGAGGCCAAGGCCCTGCGCAAGCTGCGCCACCCGGTGCGCAGCCAGCATCTGCGGTCCTATTACGAAAGCTAGGGAAGCGGCCTGCGGGCCGTTTCGACTGATGACGACGCTCCGGTTTGTCAACCGGGACGTTGCGCCGAAAGCGGCGGCCAAGCCGCCGGGCGCAATGGCGCGAAAAGCCCTTGCGTACGGCGCGGCAGGGCCGCGACCTGCTCGGGATGATTGAGACTTTTGACTTTGACGGCAGCCTCGGAAAAAGCGGCCCGAAGGCCGTTTTTTCGTGGCCGCAGGGCGGATTTGGTTCCGGCAGGCGTTTGTCGGGCTTGGCTTTGCGGCGAAAATATGTTCAAGAACCGTGTTTCGACGTGGTTTATGCCGTGCGGGCCTTTTTTGTTGAACCGTTCCCGCGCTGGAAACCGATTTCCCGGGCCGACATCTGGCCGTCGGGAAATGCAACCAGGACCGGAGGAAGTATGTTTTTCGACAGCGTGGCCTTCGCTATGGGCGCCGTCCCGGGCGGTGATCAGGCCGCCGGAAATCCCATTGGCGCCTTTTTGCCCCTGATTCTGATGTTCGCCATTTTCTATTTTCTGCTCATCCGTCCCCAGCAGAAAAAGGCCAAGCAGCATAAAGAGCTTCTGGCCAACCTGAAAAAGGGCGACTCGATCATCACCGGCGGGGGCATCTACGGACGCATTTTTGCCGTCAACGGCGACGTGCTGACCATTGATGTGGGCAGTGGCGTGGAAATCAAGGTCAATCGCGCCTTTGTCTCCGGACTTGCCGACGGCGGTCCCAAGATCGAGCCCAAGGGCAAGGACAAGGCCAAGGAATCCGAATAGCACAGCTGCGTCGCGGGACGGCCGCGACAGGGGCAGGCGGTCTTGCAAAAGGATCGTCCGTTCCTTTTTTACGGCCGTCCGCGCGCTGCCTTGAGCCGCTTTTGCGGCGTGAAGGAGAGGCGCACTCATGACCGGAAGCTTGCGTTGGCGCGTGGCGCTCATCGCGGTGGTCGTCTTTTTCGGCCTTTTGTATATGCTGCCCTCGATCCCGGGGGTCAAGGAATCGGCTTTGGGCAAATTTTTGCCCGACGACGAGGTGAGCCTTGGGCTGGATCTCAAGGGCGGCATTCATCTGACCCTTGGCGTGGATGTGAACAAGGCCGTGCAGAACTCCCTGTCGCTCATGGGTCGCGACGTCCGGGAACAGGCCCGCGAGGACGGCATCGCCGTGTTGCGTCCGGGGATGACCGATGGCAAGCACCTAGACTTCGTCCTGGCCAAGATGGACCAGCGCGAGGCTCTGGACGCGATGCTCAAAAAGCAATTCTCCATCCTCTCCGTTGTCTCCACCGAGACCGTGGAGGGCGACAAGCTTTTGTATAAGCTGCAATTCACCCCGGAATACCTGGACTACCTGGAAAAGCTGACCATCGATCAGGCGGTCAAGACCATCCGCAACCGCATCGACGAATTCGGCGTGGCCGAGCCGGACATCCGGCGGCAGGCTGACGGCCGCATCCAGGTCCAACTGCCCGGCCTTGAGGATCCTGAGCGGGCCATCAAGATCATCGGCCGCACGGCCCATCTGGAATTCAAGATCGTGGACGATGAAGCCGATCCGGACAAGGCCGCCAAGGGCATCCTGCCCCCCGGCCGGGAATTGTCCACTATGCGGCACCGCAACAACGACGGAACCTTCCTGGATCGTCCCATCGTGCTCAAGGCCGACGCGGTCATGACCGGCGAATACATCTCCGACGCCCGGGCCAACTTCGACTCCAACAACCAGGCCTACGTGTCCCTGACGTTTACCCCGCGCGGCTCCAAGCTTTTCGAGCGCATCACCGCCGACAACGTCAAAAAGCGCATGGCCATCATGCTCGACGGCAAGGTCTATTCCGCTCCGGTCATCCAGGAAAAAATCAGCGGCGGACGGGCCAGCGTCACCGGTCGGTTCTCGACCGACGAGGCCCGGGATCTGGCCATCGTGCTGCGGGCCGGTTCCCTGCCCGCGCCGGTGAACATCCTTGAGCAGCGCAGCGTCGGTCCCTCCCTGGGCCAGGAGTCCATCGAAAAGGGCGTCATGGCCGCCCTGATCGGCGGCGCGCTGATCATCGTGTTCATGGTCGTTTACTACGGATTCGGGGGGCTGGTGGCCGATGTGGCCCTGGTGCTCAACATCATGCTCATCCTGGCCGGACTGGCCGGATTTGGGGCCACCCTGACCCTGCCGGGCATCGCGGGCATCATATTGACCCTGGGCATGGCCGTGGACGCCAACGTCATCATCTTCGAGCGCGTGCGCGAGGAGCTCAGGCGGGGGCTTACCCCGCGCATGGCCCTGGACGAGGGATATTCCCGGGCCAGCCTGACCATCTTCGACGCCAACATCACCACCATCATCGCCGCCGTGGTGCTGTATGAGTTCGGCACCGGCCCCATCCGGGGCTTCGCCGTGACGCTGATCCTGGGCATTGTGGCCTCCATGTTCACGGCCATTTTCGTCACCCGGACCATCTTCGACATCTGGATGCGCCGCCGCCCCCCGGGAGCGGCCATCAGCATTTAGGTTCCTCCGCTGACTGTTTCACGGGCCTCCTTCGGGAGGCCCTTTTCTTTGGCGCCCTGCGATCTGTCTATCCCCCGCACCCGCAGTCCTGGTCGCTATCGTCGTCTTGCGCCGCTTTCCGATGCCGTTGACAATATCCTGGGGGGAAGATAGGAATTGACAGCATACGAAATCGGATTTGTGATGTCTTTTTTGGCATGAATTGCAGCTTGGCATCCCCGGTTGGCATGGTATTTTTTGTGTTTTCGCCGAGAAGCGGGTCGTTTTTCCCGGCGCGTGGCCGGGAGAGACGTACGGCGGGTCGCGCGGGGGCCATGGGGCCGTCCGATGCGGGCCTTTCCGTCAAACAGGTTCGACGCAAGGAGACCAGGATGATTCGCAAGACACTTCTGTGGTGCGCGGCGGTGGTTTTCATTTTCGCCCAAACAGCCCAGGCCCATTTCGGCATGGTCATCCCCTCGGCCGACCATGTCCTGGACAAGGGCAAGGAGACCGTGACCCTGACCCTGGCCTTTGCCCATCCCATGGAGGGAAACGGCATGGACCTGGTGAGCCCCAAGGAGTTCGTCATGGTCGAGGGCGAAACCAAAACCGATCTCAAATCCGCCCTCAAAGAGATCAAATTCATGGACCACAAGGCCTGGCAGGCCTCCCAGGCCCTGAAAAAACCCGGCGTCTATTCCTTCTACATGGCGCCCGAGCCCTATTGGGAGCCCGCCGAGGACTGCTTCATCCAGCACTTCACCAAGGTGGTGGTTCCGGCCTTTGGCGAGGAAGAGGGCTGGGACAAGCCCCTGGGCCTTAAGACCGAGATTGTGCCCCTGACCCGCCCCTTCGGCAACTATGCGGGGAACGTCTTCCAGGGCAAGGTGCTGCTTGACGGCAAGCCTGCCGTCGGATGCGCCGTTGAGGTCGAATATTACAACAAGGACAAAAAATACGCCGCCCCCAACGACTACATGGTTACCCAGGTGGTCACCACCGACGATGCGGGCGTGTTCACCTATGTGGCCCCCTGGGCCGGATGGTGGGGATTTGCGGCGCTGAGCACCGCCGCCGAGAAGCTGGCCCACGACGGCCAGGACAAGGATGTGGAGCTTGGCGCGGTGCTGTGGACGTATTTCGTTGATCCGGCCAAGGGAAAGAAGTAAAAGCGGCTGTTTCCCCGGCCGCCTGGGATGACCGGCGGCCGGGGTTGTTTTTTGGAGGAGGGGGCATGCATATTTCGGAAGGGGTGTTGTCCGCGCCGGTTTTGGGGGTTGGGGCGGTGCTGGCGGCCCTGGGTACGGCCGTGGGGCTCAAGCGTCTGGACTACGACCGGCTCATGACCGTGGCCATCCTCTCCGCCGCCTTTTTCGTGGCCTCGCTCATCCATGTCCCCATCGGCCCGTCCAGCGCCCATCTCATCATGAACGGCCTCCTGGGGGCGCTTCTGGGCTGGGCCGCCTTTCCGGCCATCCTGACCGGGCTTTTGCTCCAGGCGGTGCTCTTCCAATACGGAGGCCTGGCCGTGCTCGGGGTCAACGCCTGCGACATGGCCTATCCGGCCGTGGCCTGCTTTTATCTCTTCCGGCCGCTTTTGCGGTCTACCGGAAAGCGACGCGCCGTGGGGGCCTTTTGCTGCGGTTTTTTTTCCGTTCTTTTCTCGGCGCTTCTGACCGCCGTGGCCCTGGAGTTCTCCGACGAGGGCTTTTTCGCGGCGGCCAAGATCCTGGTGGCCGTGCATCTGCCCATCATGGTCGCCGAAGGCTTGATCACGGCCATGGTGGTTTCGTATCTGGCGAAGACCCGCCCCGAATTGTTGTGGGGCGTGGCGGCCCGGTGAGCCGCTTTTCGGCGCAAATCATCCACTGGCCGACTGTCCGGGGCGGCCTGGGAGGGGGCATGAATCACGCGGCGTTGTGCTGGTTGCGGACGTTTCTGCTGGCGCTTGTCATGGCCATGGGGGCCGTTCCCGAGGCCTCGGCCCACCGGGTGAACCTCTTTGCCTATGTCGATGGCGGCAGGATCGTCACCGAGTCCTGGTTCAGCAAGTCCAGCCGGGTGCGCGGCGGCCTCATCGAGGTCTTCGACGCGGCCACGGGGGAGAAGTTCTTCTCCGGAACCACCGACGACCAGGGCCTGCTTTCCTTCGACATCCCGGCTGCGGCCCGGGCCAAAAAGGCCGATCTGCGCATCTCCCTCAAGGCCGGAGAGGGCCACGCCAATGAAACCATCCTCAAGGCCGAAGAATATCTGAACTCCCCGGTGACCGCCGCCCCTGCCGCGCCCGCCCCGGTTTCGTCAGCGGACCCGGCAAAGGCCCCGGCCGATACGCCGGTCGCGACGAACGACCTCCCTGCGGCCGCACCGGCAGCGCCGATTCCCTCCCCACCAGCCTCCTCCGGGGCGACCGCAACCAAGGTTCCGCCCCAGGCCGCAACTCCCGCCCCGGTTTCGCCCGATCCCGCCCTGTTGGCCGCCATGGACCGGATGCTCGACGCCAAGCTGGCCCCGGTCAAGACCCTTTTGGCCGAGGCCATGGACCCCGCGCCGTCCATGACCGAAATTCTCGGCGGCATCGGCTGGATCTTCGGCCTCATGGGCGTGGCCGCCTATTTCAAGAGCCGGAAGGGATAGCCGACCCGGTGCTTGACGAGCCCTTTGCCCGGGGGGATTCCCCCATCCATCGCCTGGATCCCCGCTATCGGGTGGCCATGGTCTTTTGTTTCACCGTGGCCGTGGCCTTGTGCCGCCATCTGGCCGCCCCCCTGGCGGGCCTTGGGGTGGGCGTGATCCTTATGGCCCTGGCCCGGCTCGATCCCCTGGCCGTCGGGCGCAGACTTGTGGCCGTCAATTTCTTCATCTTCTTTCTCTGGCTGGTGCTGCCCTTTTCCCTGCCGGGAACCCCCGTCCTGACCCTCGGCCCCCTGACCGCCACCCGCCAGGGGATGGCCCTGGCCCTTCTGGTCACGGTCAAATCCAACGCCGTGGTCTGCGCCTTTTTGGCCCTGGCCGCCACCATGGACGCCCCGGTCTTCGGGCAGGCCCTCGGCCGCCTGGGCGTTCCTCCCAAATTGACCTTCCTGTTCCTTTTCACCTATCGCTACGTCCATGTCCTGGCCGACGAATATTCCCGGCTGCGCGTGGCCGCCAAGCTGCGCGGCTTTCATCCGAAAACCGGTATGCATACCTACCGCACCGTGGCCAACCTGCTGGGCATGGTCCTGGTGCGCGGCTACGACCGCTCCCGGCGGGTCTACGAGGCCATGGTCCTACGCGGATTTTGCGGCGCGTTCTACACCCTGCGCCGGTTTTCCGCCGCCCCCCGGGACCGGGCGTTCCTTGCGGCCATGATCGTCTGTCTGGCGGCCATGGCCGCCCTGGAAGCCTTTCCTTTGCATTTCTGATGGTTCCTCATGGAGACGCGCATGGATCAAACACGGCCACCGCTTCTGGAACTGCGCCGGATATGCTTCACCTATCCCGGGGCGATGCGTCCCGTGCTCGACGGCATGGACTTCTGCTTTCATTCCGGCGACCGCATGGGGCTGTTCGGCCCCAACGGCAGCGGCAAGACCACCATGCTGCACGTGATCATGGGCCTTTTGCGTCCCGCCTCGGGCGAGGTGCTCTTCGGCGACGCCCCGTGCCGTGTGGAAAAAGACTTTGCAACGGTGCGCCGCAGCATCGGCCTTTTGCTGCAAAACGCCGACGACCAGCTTTTCAACCCCACGGTTCTGGATGACGTGGCCTTCGGGCCCCTGAACCTCGGCCTGTCCCCCGATGCGGCCCGCGCCCGCGCCGTCGAAACCATGGAATTCCTCGGCCTCTCCGGCTTCGAGGACCGCCTGACGCATCGCCTGTCCGGCGGCGAGAAAAAACTCGTGTCCTTGGCCGGGGTGCTGGCCATGCGGCCCAAGGCCCTGCTCCTGGACGAACCCACGAACGGCCTGGACCCGGAAACCCGCGACCGGATCATCGCCATCCTAAACAACCTCGAGACCTCGCTTATCGTCATCTCCCACGACTGGGACTTCCTCGACCAGACCACCACGACCTTCCTTACCATCCAAAACGGACGCATGGTCCGCGAAGACGGTCACGCCTTCCATACCCACGTGCATAGCCACCGCTTCGGCGCCCAGCCCCATCGCCATCGCCCGTAAAGGGGCGGGG
>NZ_JAZHDB010000020.1:0-7748 GCF_036584575.1 Desulfolutivibrio sp. | reverse complement strand
CGCACGCGCCACAACTCCCTTGCCAACTCCAAGCCGTTCATATGGGGCATGAAATTCCAGGGCCTCGGGGATCATGACCTTGGTCAGGGCCTCGGCGGCGCGGTCCTTGGCCTTTCCGGTTCCGGCCAGGGACTTGTCCACGGCCAGGCGCAGGCTGTCGAAGGCGGCGGTGTCCGCTCCGGGGGCGGCGAAGCCGTTGACCAGGAGGCTGGTCACCCGGGCGGCCTCGGCGGCGGCCTTGGCGGCCTGGATGCGGGCCAGGTCGGTGAAAAACGTGACGGTTCCTTCCAGGCCTTCGGCCAGGATGGGGTTTTCCGGTCCCTTTTCGGCCAGCTCCACCACATCGAGGATCTGTAGCCGGGAGGCCACCAGCCAGCACAGGGCGTCGGCCAGGGGGAAGGTCACACCCTGGCGTTTGCCGTGGTAGAGGCGGTTGCCGTCGGCGTCTTTTTCGCTGGAAAGGAAGTCCAGGGTCCACAGCCACAGGCGAAAGCCCGCGGCCACGCTGGCGGCCCCGATGCCCGGCCGGGAGGCGTGCAGGGTTTCCAGTTCGTCCACGTACTTGCGGGTAAGCGCCAGGAAGACCTCATTGACCATGGTGGCGGTGAGCTGGCGGCGCTGCACGGCCTCGGGGCCTTCGTAGGTGGCCTCGAGCTGGCAGTCGGTCCATTTGTGGAACAGGAAGCCCGGGCAGTCCTCGGTGATGCCGTAGCCGCCCATAAGGGCAACGGCCTCGCGCATCATGACCGAACCGTAGCCCGTGTTCCACAGCTTGCAGGCCGGGCACAGGACCGAGGCCTCGGCCTCAAGCACGGTGTAGAGCACCAGGGGATCGGCCTGAAGCTCGGCCAGGCGGGCCTCGTCGCGGCCTTCGGCCGGTGCGAAGAGCAGGTCCACGAGCTCCTGGGCCTTGGGCTGGCTCTTGCGCACGGTCATGAGCTGGGCGCGCACGCCCTGGACGCCCATCTCGGCCAGGGCATGGTCCTTGGCCTTTTCCGTGGGGTCGAGGAGGTCGAAGAGCCGGGCCGTGGCGAATCCCAGCGACGCGCTGGCCTCGCCCGTGGCCCAGACGTCGGCCAGCCGGTGGATGGCGTCCTGCTTCTGCTGCAATCCGAATTCGAACTTGGGCGAGCCTTCGGTACAGGCGTCGCCGCCCCGGAATCGGGCCCGCTGGTAGCGGATGACCGGCTCGATGGCCGAGAGCAGCTTGGCCGTGGTCATGAGCGCCACGGTGACCCGGGTGCGGTGGAACACGGCGGCGATGATCTCGCCGTGGGTGTAGTTGGGGACGATGACCCCGTCTTTGACGGTATAGCCGCCGATGATGCGGCTGGCCGGGACGGTCAGCGACAGGACCGGATCCCGGGTGGAGGACAGTTGATGCACCATCTTCAGCGTGGGCGCGCCCCGGTCGAAGGCGCCGGGATCGGATTCCTCCAGGATGACCATGCAGGAGGTCTTGATGCGCGGGTCGCCGGTTTCCACGGCGGCGGTGACGAAATTGGCGAAGTCCATGCCGGTGATGAACCGGCCGCGCTTCTCCACCTGGAGCACGGGCTCCTGGCCTTCTTCCCAGGAGGCCACGCGCACCCGGCCGCACAGGACGCCCGTGTCCACGCCCACGTAGGGCAGGGGTTCGGTTAGGGCGAAGGCTCCGCGCCAAGTCTGGCGATCCTCGCCGGGGGCGGCCGGGGCGCACAGGCTCATGTACTGGTCGCGCTGTTCGGGAGTGCCGCGCTCATGGATGGGCGACAGGGCCAGGTTGCCGGCCAGGGAGCAGGTGGCCGACCCGGCGTCCACCCAGGACAGTTCGAAGGCCACCAGGGCCAGCCCCATATTTTTCGGTCCCTCGATGAAGCCGCCCTGGTGGGGGTCGAGGAACACGGCGGTGATGCCCGATTCGTCAAAGGCTTTGAGCAGCTGGGCCTTTTGCGGGGTCCATTCGTGGGTATGGCGCGCGCCTTCGGCCACCAGACGGGCCACCAGGCCCCTGGCCACGGCCCGGGCGGATTGGACGGCCATCTGCATGTCGAAACGGTCGGCAAAGCGCCACATGATTTGCCGAACATCGTCGCCCGGCAGGGTGCGTAAAAGTTCCATTCGTGAAGTTCCCGGTATTTGAGGTGCGCGAAGTCTGCTCGGACTTGAAAAAGAGCCAGATACGTATGATATTCGATCATACCCGTCAACGGTTTCCAAGGCCGGGTTTTTCCAGTCCAGACATGGGCCGCAGGCTTTTTCCGGCAGGCCCGGCGCCCGGGGGGCGACCGCCCCCCCAGAGCGGGTCTCCCGACTCGACGCGGCAGGGCGGTTCTGCTACGTAGGCACAATCATTTTTCGAAATGGAGCAGACGCTATGGGTTTCGGCATATCCGGGATCGCCAAGACGGTCCCTTTTTTCAAAATGCAGGGCTGCGGCAACGATTTTGTGCTCATCGACAACCGTGTGGCCCGGCTGCCCGTGGCCGCCATGAGCGGATGGGCCCAGGCCGTGTGCCGCAAGGCCTTCGGCGTGGGTGCGGACGGGCTTATTTTTCTCGATGACGCCCCGGCCGGAGCCACGGCGGACTACATCTGGCATTTCTACAACGCCGACGGCTCCCGGGCCGAGATGTGCGGCAACGGGGCGCGGTGCGCGGCCCGGCTGGCCTTTCTCATCGGCCTGGCCCCGGCCGTGCATGTGCTGGGCACGGACGCCGGGGACATCGCGGCCGAGGTTTTTGCGGGCACAAGCCAGGTCCGGGTGCGGCTGACCATGCCCAAGGGGTTGCTTTTGGGCATGGAGGTCGAGGTGGAGGGCATGACCGTGCCGTTCCACTTCGTGGACACGGGGGTGCCCCATGCCGTGGTGGTGCGCCAGGACGTGGCCGACCTGGACGTGGCCGGGCTTGGCCGGGCCATGCGGTATCATGAAGAGTTCGCCCCGGCCGGGACCAACGTGAATTTCATTTCGGTCGAAAACCATGGCCGCATCCGGCTGCGCACCTACGAGCGCGGCGTGGAGGCCGAAACCTACGCCTGCGGCACCGGGGCCGTGGCCTCGGCCGTGGTGGCCGGGGCGCTCGGGCTGGTGGGCAGCGAGGTGGAGGTGGTCACCTCGGGGGGCGAGGTGCTCGGGGTAAGCCTGGGCGAAGGCGCGCCCTACTTGCGCGGCGCGGCCGAGCTGGTTTTCTGGGGCGACATGGACCCGGCGTCCATGGGGCTTTCTCGCGACTGAGGGGTTTTCCCGCGACTGATCGCCGCCACGACCTTCGTCACGGCCACGCGCCGCCTGGAGTCCGTTATGCACTATACCGGCATCAACCATCTGGCCATGGCCACCGGGGATATGGACGGCACCATCCGTTTCTGGCGCGACCTTTTGGGCCTGCGGCTGGTGGCGGGGCTGGGGCGTCCCGGTTACCGACATTATTTTTTCGAGATAAGCGACGTGGACATGATCGCCTTTTTCGAATGGGACGGCGTCCGGCCCATCCCGGAAAAGGACCACGGCGTGCCGGTTGCGGGGCCGTACGCCTTCGACCATGTGGCCATCGGGGTGCGCGATCGGGGCGACCTGTTCGAGATCAAGGATAAGCTTGAGGCGGCGGACGTCTGGATCTCCGAGGTCATCGACCACGGCTTCATCTTCTCCGTCTATGCCTTCGACCCCAACGGCATCGCCATCGAATTCAGCTGTCCCGTGCCGGGCGTGGACGTTCGCGCCCATCCGGCCATGGCCGACAAGCGGCCCTCGGCCGTGACCTTGGAAGGGGCCGATCCCGTGCCCGGGAAGTGGCCAACCGTGACCCGTCCCACGCCCCTGTCCGAACGCCGCATCTATCCCGGCGAGGGGCGGGAGCTTCTGGCCCAGGAAGAGTAACCCCGGGGGAACCTTTTTTAAAAAAAAGGTTCCCCCCGATGGCCTACGTGGCCATGGCGCAGAACCGCTCAAGGCCCAAGAGCGCGGCGGCCCCGGCCACGGTGGTGCCGTAGAACACCACGGGCTTGCCGCCCAAAAAATCCCCCAGGGTGTCGTTGGCCAGGGTGGAGCCGGTGACCACCCACAGATCGGCCCAGTCCAGCACCTCCATCTGCTTCGCAGGCCCCTCGACGGGCGCGCCGTGCCGGGTGGTCCCGATGTTGTCCGGATCGAGATCCAGCACCCGCATCTCGAAGCGTTTTGCCAGGGCCTCGATGATCTTGGGCTGAAATCCCACCTGGGCGATGCGCGGCGAGCCGTACTGGGCGCTGAGGTGCTGGCTGAAAAGCCCGGCGCATTGCCCGGGCTCCTTGTCACGACAGTGGATGGTCCGGTCGCACAGCCCGAGGCGTCTGGCTGTGGCGTTGACGGCGCAGACAAGCACCGCCCGGCGGAAATTGTTGGCCAGGGGCATGGCCGCCACATCGGCCAGACTGCCCGAGAAATCGCCGAACTGATCCGTGAAGGCCTGGCCCCGGCTGCCGAGAAACTCCGCCTCCATGAGCCGTTCCTTGCCCTTTTGCAGGGGGAAGTCGTCCCCTTCGGGGTTGCCGATGGCCTCCTGCGTGCTCAGGGTCCGGGCCTTGATGGTAATGGGCGTCTGGAGCAGCCCCTCCGTTTCCCATATCCGGGCGGCTTTGTTTTGCAGCAACTCCAGGGCGGAAGGCTGTCGGTCCATGTAGAGCTCCTTTTCTTCCAGGCGAGGGAACCCCTTTCCGGAAGGGATTTTCATAGTGTGTCCAGGCGTGTGCAGGGGCGCTCGCCGATACGCAGGGGCAAAGCTATACCCCGTGTCCCCGTTCTGGCAAGCGCCTGCACCATGCTGCATGGAATCGCCCGCTCCAGGCCGCTCCATGCAGTGATCCGTAAATACTTTTTTGCGTGACAGTTCTTTCGTGCGGCGTCGCGCCGCAGGGACGGCCATGCCCGCCACGTCCCGAAGGGGAATGCGGGAAAAGCCTGGGGAGCGACGGTCAGCCCGAGAGGGCGGCCAGGGCGGCGCGGCACACGGCCAAGGCCGCCTCGGCGTCCTCGCTTTCGAAGGCGCGGCCGTCCCTGGTGAAGACGGCCTTCCAGAGGCTGGCGTGGGGATCCTTGGGCCGGGCGTCGCGCAACCGGAAGCCGTAGCCCCGGGCTTCGAGCAGACCGGCCAGGTCCAGGGCGTCGTTGACATGGCCGGTCGGATCACCGGGCAGGGGAGCGCCCAGGAGGTCTTCCAGGGCGTGTTTCAGGGCCGTACGTTCAGGCATGCGGTTTTTCCTTTTTTCGGCCGTGGCGCGCTCGCTGCCGCATGGGGATGCGGCCGTGGCGATGCGGGCCGGAGCCGGGGTCGTGCCGACGTCTTGTAAAACGGAACACCCGCGAAAACAACACGATGACGGCGGTCCTGCTCCCCGTCCGGGGGGGTCGTCGGCGCCCGGCGTCGGCTGGACGCCTGCCCGACGCGCGGTCGTCCTGTGGTCCCTGGAGGCGCCGGGGCGGGGGTCACAGCCCCTTGCGCTCGATAAGCCGCAGGATGAGCACGTAGGCGGCGGCCAGGACCGCGATGACCAGCCAGTGGTTCAGGCCCGTCACCCCGGGCAGGGTGATCTTGCCGTAGTCCCCCCAGGTGTAGATCGTGGCCAGAAGCCAGTCGTAGGACCGGGAGAAGACCGCCGCGCCCACGAGCATCCCCAGGATGCCGAACAGCGCGTCCACCCGGCCCTCGCCCAGGGCCCCAAGCGAGGTGCCCGGGCAATATCCTAAAAGCCCCCAGCCCAGGCCGAAGATCAGCCCGCCCAGGATGTTGGCCCCGAGCGCCGTGGCCTTGATGGACAGCTTGGCCAGGCCCAGGTCGGACAACAGATACAGGCCGACCATGGCCACCAGGATGTGCGCCAGCATGAATTTGACGATGGTCAAATCCTGAAGCCGCAGGGCCCCGAGCTGCTTGTCGTAGCGCAGGACATGGGCGCGCTGGAGCAGGAAGCCGAAGATGACGCCGGTGAATAGGCCGAGGAGGAGTTCCATGTCATTTCCCCCCGTAGACGAGGCGGGCCATGAGGATGCCGCCCAGGAAGAACCCGGCGGCGGACAGAAAGCCGGAGATGGACAATTGGCTCAGGCCGCTTAAGCCGTGGCCGCTGGGGCAGCCGTCGGCCAGCCGGGCCCCGAACATGGCGATGATGCCGCCGAAAAAGGCGACGACGGCCCTCAGGCCGAGCCCCGGGCCGAACCGCTGTCGCCAGGAATCGGGCACGGCCTGGATCTTGAAATCCCCGGACAGCTTCGCGGCCAGAAACGCCCCCAGAAAAATGCCCGCCACAAACAGGAACTGCCAGTCGATGATGGGTTTTTCCTTGAGATAGTAGCTGACGCTGGCCACCACGTCGGGCGAGAAGAGGCGTTCCACCATGCCCGCCCCGCGCACGAACGTCGTCGAGGCTCCGAGGTATTTCCCGGTGACCGCGACGGAACCCACGGCCAGCACGCCGGATAACGCCCCTGCCACATAGGGATTCCATGCCGTCGCATTGTTTCGCATAGGTGTCCTCCTGGTTGTCGTGGGTTGCCGCCCCAGCCGGTGTCCCGGGCGGATGCAGCCGTTTCCGAGACGACGCCCACTCTGCGGCGGCGGCGGCCGGGGCGGTCCCCGCCTGCGCGGGAGTCGTCCGGAGAGGGGCTCCCGCACGGGGAAATCCTCATATCCTGGCTCTTACGCCACGCCGCAGCCCAGGTCCACCGTTCGGCGGCCACCACAGCGGGTATTTCCAAATCGAGACGGGCCCGCCGTTCATATTCTTTTCGTCCCACAACCCCCGCCACCTGGAAAACCTGCATGCAGCTTGATCCGGATCAATGCGCGACCGGCTATTTCCAGGCAGCGTGCATCCCGGAGCATGGGCCGGAAAGGCCGAAACTACACGGCCGCCCGGTCAGTAGGGCGGCGAAGCCGGGAGGAAGCGTCATGTGGTCCCTTTTGCAGCGTATCTCGAAAAATCTCGTGCTGGCCATCCCCACCGCCATGGTCCTGGGGTTTGCCTGGGGCCTTTTGGCCGATGCCTCGTGGATGAAAAGCCTGATCCTGCCGTTCACCTTCCTTATGGTCTATCCCATGATGGTGACGCTCAAAATCAGCGAGGTCTTCTCCGGCGGCGACGGCAAGGCCCAGTTTCTCACTCAGGCCATCAATTTTCTGGTCATTCCCTTTCTGGCCTTCGGGGTGGCGCAGCTCTTTTTTCCGGGGCGTCCGTACCTCGTGCTCGGCATCCTTCTGGCCGGGCTGGTGCCCACCAGCGGCATGACCATCTCCTGGACGGGGTTCGCCAAGGGCAACGTGGCGGCGGCGGTCAAGATGACGGTCATCGGGCTGACGCTGGGCTCCCTGGCCACGCCGTTTTACGTCCGGGCCTTGCTCGGGGCCGACATTGAGATGGATGTGACCGGGGTCATGAAGCAGATCGGGCTCATCGTCTTTTTGCCCATGGCCGCAGGCTACGCCACCCAGCGTCTCCTGGTGCGCAGCTATGGGCAAAAGACCTTCAAGGAGCGCATCGGGCCGAAGTTTCCGGCCCTGTCCACCATCGGCGTGCTGGGCATCGTCATGATCGCCCTGGCGCTCAAGGCCGGGACCATCGCCGCCAATCCCGTGCTTCTGGCCGAGATCCTGGTTCCCCTGGGGATCATCTACGGGGTGAACTACCTGCTTTCGACCCTGCTCGGCCGTTGGCTTTTGCCGCGCGGCACGGCCATCGCCCTGGTCTACGGGACGGTCATGCGCAACCTGTCCATCGCCCTGGCCGTGGCC
>NZ_JAZHDB010000019.1:0-7722 GCF_036584575.1 Desulfolutivibrio sp. | reverse complement strand
TGGACCCCCCTTCGAAAATTTTGACAGGGGCGCGGGAGCATTTTTCTCCGTTCGCTCGCAACCCGACACAAAAACGAGGCATTATGGCCCCTCTGGATTCCTTTTTTCTGGAGCCGGAAGGCTGGCGGGAGCCGTATCTGCTGACCGGCGGCGAGGCCGCGCATCTGGTCCGGGTGCTGCGCAAGAAGCCGGGGGAAACCGTGCGCCTGTTCGACGGCCTGGGTCGGGAGGGCGAGTTTCGCATCGCTGACGCGAAAAAAGATAAAGTTACACTTGAGGTCTTGGGCGTGGGCAGGGAACCGGAACCGGAAATCCAGGTCTGGCTGGCCGTGGGATTCGCCAAGTCGGCCAGGCGCGGCGCTCTCCTGGAAAAGGCCGTGGAGCTCGGGGCCGCCGGGATCGTCTTCTGGCAGGCGGCGCGCAGCCAGGGCGTCATGCCCGAGGCGGTCAAAAAGACCTGGCGCGACCAAATGATCGCGGCGGCCAAGCAGTGCGGCGCGGCCCGGCTGCCCGGGATACGCTGCATTTCCGGCGGGGCGGCCGGGGTGGCGGCCCTGGGTTCGGATTTCGACCGCCGCTTCGTCCTGTGGGAAGAGGCCGACCCGGACGCCCGGCCTGCGGCCCGGGACATGACCGATCCCGGCCGGGTGCTGGCGGTGATCGGCCCCGAAGGGGGGCTGGCCGGGGACGAGGTGCGGACCTTTCAGGACGCCGGTTTTGAGCCCGTCAGCCTGGGCAGGCGGATATTGCGCGTTGAGACGGCGGCCATGGCCGTGTTGTCCCTATCCCTTTTGCGCCCCTTAGGGAGATGACCATGTCCGACAAGACCCCCCTGGCCGAGCGCATCCGCCCCTCCACCCTGGACGACTTCGTGGGCCAGGGGCATCTGCTGTCCCGGGCCAAGACCCTGCTTCAGTCAAAGCGCCTGCCGAGCCTTCTGCTCTACGGCCCGCCCGGGTGCGGCAAATCCACCCTGGCCATGGTCCTGGCCAAATCAAAGGGCCTGCCCTTTTTGCGGGTCAGCGCCCCCGAGGCGGGCCTTGCGGCCCTGCGCTCCCAACTGCCCGGCCACGACATCCTCATCCTCGACGAGTTGCACCGCTTCTCCAAGGCCCAGCAGGATTTTTTCCTGCCCCTCCTGGAATCCGGCGAGATCGTGCTTCTGGCCACCACCACGGAAAATCCGTCCTTTTCCGTGACCCGGCAGCTTTTGTCCCGAATGCATGTGTTGCGGCTTCGCCCCCTGTCGCACGCCGAGCTCATGCGCATCGCCGAACGCGGGGCCGGGGCCCTGTCCCTGGAGCTGGCCAGGGAAAGCCTGGAGCTCATGGCCAACATGGCCATGGGCGACGGCCGCACCCTGCTCAACCTCCTGGAATACACGGCCGAGCTGACCCCCGAGAACCAGACCCCGGAGAACCTGCGCACGGCCCTGCCCGAGGCGCTCATGCGCGGCGACCGGGACGGCGACGCCCACTACGAACTGGCCTCGGCCTTCATCAAGTCCATCCGGGGCAGCGACCCCGACGCGGCCCTGTACTACCTGGCCTGCATGCTCGAAGGCGGCGAAGACCCGCGATTCATCTGCCGCCGCCTGATCCTGTCGGCCTCCGAGGACGTGGGCCTGGCCGAACCCATGGCCCTGCCCATGGCCGTGTCCTGCGCCGAGGCCATCGACCGGGTGGGCATGCCCGAGGGGTTCATCCCCCTGGCCGAGGCCACTGTGTTTTTGGCCCTGTCCCCCAAGAGCAACTCCACCTATGCGGCCTATCTGGCCGCCAAAAAGGAGCTTGGCATCTCCGGGGCCAAGCCCGTCCCCCTGCATCTGCGCAACGCCGCCACCTCCCTGCAAAAGCAGTGGGGCTTCGGCCAGGGCTACAAATATCCCCATTCCTATCCCGACGCCTGGGTGGATCAGGACTATCTGCCCGACGAACTGCGCGGCCGCCGCTTCTATCAGGCCAAGGACCAGGGCATGGAGCCACGTCTGGCGGCCAAGCTTTCACGCTTGAGAAAAAAGTAACCTCCCTTGCCCTTCCCGCCAGAAGGGTTTACCCCGCCCCAATACGCCGCAGCACGGCAATCCCGCCGTGGAGGTCACAGGCCGTCGCCCCGTAGGACTTGGGAACCGCCATGAGCCTTGCCGCTTTCGACGACTTTTTTTCCGGCCACGCCCGCCGGTATCTTCTGGCCGCCATCGAACTGGCCCTGTCCGAGGACGGCCCGGACCTGACCTCCCTGGCGGTTTTTTCCCCCTCCGACGTCCTGCGCGCCCGCATTGTGGCCAAGGAGGACACCCTTGTGGTCGGCCTGCCCATCGTCCCCCTGGTGCTCTCCGCCCTGGGGGCCCTGGCCGCCTGCGACCTGGATTTCCCCGTGGACGAAGGCGCCCGCGCGGCCAAAGGCACGGTGGTCTGCCGCCTGACGGGACCGGCCGTGGCCGTGCTCAAGTCCGAGCGGGTCATGCTCAACTTCATAAGCCACCTCTCGGGCATCGCCAACCTGACCGCACGCTACGTCGCGGCCCTGTCCGGCACGAACGCCCGCCTTCTGGACACCCGCAAGACGCTGCCCGGCCTCCGGTATCCTGAAAAATACGCGGTCGCCATGGGTGGCGGCGTCAACCACCGCAAAAATCTGGCCGACATGCTCATGCTCAAGGACAACCACATCGACCGGGCCGGGGGCATCCCCCAGGCCATGGCCGCCTTGCGTAAAGCATACGAAAACGACATGGAAATGATGCCGCCGGTGGAGATCGAGTGTCGCAGCCTGGAGGAAGTGACCCAGGCCGTGGCCGAAAATCCCGCCCGGATCATGTTCGACAACATGGACCCGCCCACCATGCGCCGGGCCAAGGCCCTGGTTCCGCCGGGAATCGAGACCGAAGCCAGCGGCGGCGTGGACCTGGATTCCATCGCGGCCGTGGCCGCATCGGGCACGGACTTCGTGTCCGTGGGCCGCATCACCCACTCCGCCCCCGCAGCGGATTTCAGCATGCAACTCGAGAGCATCCCCAGAGAATGAACACCACCATTTCCTCCGTCATCGACCGGCGCCGTCGCCGTCTGGGCGACCGGCTGGCCATCCTGGCCCACCACTACCAGAATGACGACATCGTCCGCCACGCCGACCATGTCGGCGATTCGCTGGAGCTGTCGCGTAAGATCGCCGACCTCTCCGCCGAATACATCGTGTTCTGCGGGGTGTTTTTCATGGCCGAAACCGCCGCCATCCTGGCCGCACCGGGACAAAAGGTGCTCATCCCCGACGCCTCGGCCTCCTGCGTCATGTCCGACATGGCCCCGGCCGGGCTGGTGGCGGCCGTCAGCCGGAATCTGCGCTCCACGGGGCGCACGGTGGTTCCCCTGACCTATGTCAATTCCTCGGCCCGGGTCAAAGCCGTGTGCGGCCGTCTGGGCGGCTCGGTGTGCACCTCGGCCAACGCCGACACCATGCTCGCCTGGGCGCTTGGGCAAGGCCAGGGGGTGCTCTTTCTGCCCGACCGCATGCTTGGGGCCAACACCTGCGACCGGTTGGGCATCCCCCCGGAAAAACGGCGCATCCTTGACATCCGCCGTCACGGGGCGTTGATTGATCCCCAGGCCGCTGCGGCGGCCGACGTGCTCCTGTGGCCCGGGCGGTGCGTCATCCACGACAAATTCACCGCTGAACGCATCCGGGCCGTGCGGCTGGCGCATCCCGGGGCCTTGGTGGCCGTGCATCCAGAATGCCCGCCCGAGACCGTGGCCGCGGCCGATGCCGCCGGAAGCACGTCGTTTCTGATCCGTTATGTGGAAAACGCGCCGAAAGGGGCCACGATCTTTATCGGCACGGAAGAGAATCTGGTTTTGCGGCTGGCTCAACAGCACGCCGGGGAAAAGACCATCCTGCCGCTTCGGACCAGCCGGTGTTCGAACATGGCCAAAATCACTGAGGAAAAACTCGCGGCACAACTGGCCGACATCGAATCGCAACAGCCGGTGACCGTTCCAGACGACGTTCGCGAACCGGCCAAGACGGCTGTGACCCGCATGCTCGACGTCTGCGCCAAACGGATGAACCCATGAGTTATTACCGTATCCGCACCCAGGCCCTGGTGGTGGGCTCCGGACTGGCCGGCTGCACGGCCGCCCTGACCCTGGCCGACAGCGGCCTGGACGTACTGCTTTTGACCTCGGGCGACACGCTCGACGACGGCAACAGCACCCTGGCCCAGGGCGGCATCGTCTACCAGGGCCAGGACGATCCCCCAAAGCTCCTCGAACGCGACATCCTGACCTGCGGCTGGGGGCACAACTCCCAGCGCGCCGTCTCATTCCTGGCCCGAAAAGGCCCCCCGGTGGTCAAGGAAATGCTCATTGACCGCCTGCACATCCCGTTTAACCGCAAATCGACCAACAACGGCTTCCACCTGACCAAGGAAGGCGGCCACAGCGTGGCCCGCATCATCCACACCGCCGACCAGACCGGCAAGGCCATCATGGACGGGATGATCGAGGCCGTCACCGCCAACCCCAAGATCACCGTGCTCACCCGGCGCACGGCCGTGGATCTCCTGACCACCCAGCACCACGCGGGACTCCTGGAATACAAATACCAACTGGTGAACCAATGCCTGGGGGCCTACGTCTACGACGAGACGGCGGGCGTGGTGGAGACCATCCTGGCCGATTTCACGGTCCTGGCCACGGGCGGCGTGGGGCGCGTCTTTTTGCACACCACCAATTCCCGGGCCTGCATCGGCTCGGCCCTGGCCATGGCCTACCGGGCCGGGGTGCGGACCATGAACCTGGAATACATCCAGTTCCACCCCACCACCCTCATGCACCGGGCCGATCGACGGTTTCTCATCACCGAGGCCCTGCGCGGCGAGGGGGCCAAGCTGGTCAACCTCAAGGGCGAGCCGTTCATGAAGCGCTACGACCCCCGGGCGGACTTGGCCCCGCGCGACATCGTCACCCGGGCCATCCTGGAGGAGATGCTGCGCACGGACGAGGACTGCGTGTATCTGGACGCGGCCCACCACGTCAAAAACCTGCCCGAATACTTCCCCACCATCTATGAGAAGTGCAAATCCATCGGCATCGACATCACCACCCAGCCCATCCCCGTGGTTCCGGCGGCGCATTATTTCTGCGGCGGCATTCTCACCGACGTGCATGGCCGCACCAGCATGGAGCGTCTCTACGCCGCCGGGGAATGCGCCTGCACGGGCCTGCATGGGGCCAACCGCATGGCCAGCACCTCGCTTCTGGAATGTCTGTTGTGGGGACATAGCGCGGGACACGACATCGGCCGCCGCTGCGCCAAGAACATGGCCATGGGCCGCAAGCTGGCCGACTGCATCCCGGACTGGGTGGGCGCGGGCCAGAACAAAAACGAGGATCCGGCCCTGATCTCCCAGGACTGGACCACCATCCGCAACACCATGTGGAACTATGTCGGCATCAACCGTTCCGCGTCACGGCTCATGCGGGCCTTCGAGGATCTGCGGGACTTAAACAAGCATCTGCACGATTTCTACCGCGAGACCCCCCTGAGCAAACCCATCATCGATCTCTTCCACGGCTGCCAGGCGGCCTACCTCATCACCCTGTCGGCCATGCGCAACAAGAAATCCCTGGGCTGCCACTACCGCGTGGACTGATCCCACGACGGGCGACGCCTGGGAATCATCCCGCCCGCGCACAAAAAACGGCCACCGGAAACGGTGGCCGCAGCATTTTCACGGCACGCCCCATTACGCCGCCGCCCGCCCACGTCAATCCAGGGGAGTCTTGACCTCGGGATCCAGACTCTTGGCCTGGGAAAAATCGGCCCTGGCCTTGGTCTCCTCGCCCATCGCGAACCAGACCCGGCCCCGGTTGTTCACGAATTCCGCATCGGCGGGCAAAAGCTTCACGGCCATGTTGTAGTTGGCCAGGGCGCTTTCCAGGTTGCCCTTGGCGAACCAGGCCGAGCCCCGGTTGTTGTAGGCGGCGGCGTCGGCGGCGTCGAGATCGATGGCCCGGGTGTAGTCAGCGATGGCCTCGTCGTAACGCCCCGTGCCGAAAAGCAGATTGCCGCGATTGAAACGGATCACGGCCTGATCCGGGGCCAGGGCCAGGGCCTTGTCATAGTCCTTGAGGGCGTCGGCCAGCTTCCCCATGGCGGCCAGGGCATTGCCCCGGGCGGCAAAGAGCAGCCCCTTGGACACGCCGCCAAGCCCGGCGTCGTTCACGGCCCGGCCGTAGCCTGCCACCGCCTGCTCCAAATCGCCCTGCTCTTCGGCGGCCATGGCCTGCTTGGCGTCGTCAAACCCGGCCGCGCGGCCGTCGGCCGCCAAAAAGACGACAAGGGCCAGGGCCGAGAACGCGCCCATACGCCATCCCCGCACCAGGCGGGCCGGGAACGCGCGCCGAGGTTCGGTCATTCCGGATCATCCTTTTTGGTGAAGGCTGGTATTTCCAGTTCCTGGTCGATGCGGTCGGCATCGTCTGAGGAATAGCGAACGATGTTGCGTAGATGGTAGAAGGCGGTTTCGTCCATGCTCTCAAAATCGATGGCCGTTCCGGCCTCCACGCTGCGCACGATGCGCGCGGCGATGCGGAAGCGGATCTCTTTGGTCAAAACAAACAGCACGACGCAATCGGCCCCTGGCGTCAACTTGGGGTCGAAGCTTAACAGCACGCCCTTCATGCTGATGTTTTGGGTATGTACGAGTATTTTTTCGTCGCCAAGGATCACGTAGGCTTCGAATTCCGCCTCAACCCTGCTGCGACGTCGCTTGTTGTCGTCCATGGGATCTCCTCGCGGGGTTGGCAAAGTGGCGGCCCCTGCGGCCAATGCGCTGCAAAACGCCGCACGGGCGCCGGTCGCGGCGCATCCGGGCCGACGGCCATGTCGGCAATCCGGGCTCAAAACACAAAGAAACGCGAAGCCCGGCCGGTTGTCAACCGCAGGGGCGCCATGGAGGTAAGAAATCTTCTGGATGCCCGCGGAACCGTCGCCAGGCAAAATGGGCCGCCATATGCAGGGCGCCCGGGAGAAATCCGATGTTCTCCGGACTGATACAGCGGCCAGACCGCGCAAGCCGTGTTGACTTCGGAGATCATCCCATCTAGCGTTCAGATGGAATCAGACGTGTCCCCATGTACGGGAAGGGTACCCCCCTGGGGATTTTGCAAGACCACCGGAACACACCTCGCTTATTTCATCTGGAGGAGAACATGCGCAACTTTTTTCGAACCTGCCTCTCGCTTTCCGCCGTCTTCATGCTCCTTGCCCTGCCTCTCCCTGCCCAGGCCGCCCGGAAGGCTCCCGCCGCAAAGGTGATCGATCCCCAAGCCCTGGCCATCTATGAGCAAGCCTGCTTGTATATGGCCGGATTCAAAGGATACGCCTTCAAGGCCGACATCCTCGTGGACCTCGTCTATGATGGAGCGGCAAAGATACAGTTGGCGCGAACCATGGACGTCACGGTGCAACGTCCTAACGCCTTCAAGATCGAGACCACCGGCGACGACGTCTCCGCCACCTCTGTTTATGATGGAAAGACCTTCACCCTGGCCTTAAACGACAGGAGCCTCTACAATCAACTGCCTGTCACGTTGGACAACGACGCCCTGGTCGATCTGCTGAGCGAAAAATACAGCCTCGACTCGCCCCTGGGCGACATGCTTCGCAACGAGTCCTGCGCCAATGTGGAATATCTCTCCCTGTCCTCCCTGGGCATGGGCT
>NZ_JAZHDB010000018.1:0-7862 GCF_036584575.1 Desulfolutivibrio sp. | reverse complement strand
CCTGCCTGGAAAGTGATATCCCGTGGTCCTGTTAGAGTTTTCCCCATCCTGTTGAGGCCGCCGGAAGCCAAGCCGGAACCCAAGCCCGAGCCAAAACCGGAGCCCAAGCCCGAGCCCAAGGCCGCACCCATTCCCAAGGAAGACGCGAAAAAGGAACCTCCCAAGAAGGCTGAGGACAAACCCAAGCCGCCGGAGCCGCCAAAAGTTGCGGACGCCAAGGCCAAGCCCGAGGCCAAAAAGCCCGACCCCAAGGATGTCATGGCCGAGGCCTTGAAACAGGCCCAGGCCGACGCCAAGAAGACCGCCCCGGCCGCGCCGAGCGCCAAGGATGTCATGGCCGACGCCCTCAAGCAGGCCAAGAGCCAGGCCGCCAAGTCCGGCTCGGCGTCGAGCGGGGCCGCGTCCGGACAGACGGGGGCCTCCGACGCCATGTCCAGGGAAATCGCCGCCTTGAAGCGTTCCGTGAGCGGCGGCGGTGGCGGACATGGCGGGTCCGGACCCGGCGGAGGCGGTGGCGGAGGCGGTGGCGGAGGGGCCACCCTTCAGGTCTACGCCCAGATCGTCAACCGGATCATCAAACAAAACTGGCGGTTTCCACAAATGGGGGCCACTGAGAATTTCGTGGCGGTTGTGGAATTGCAAATCGGAAAGGATGGACGTATACACCAATATCAGTTGGTGCAATCCTCCGGCAGGCCAAATTTCGACGCATCCGCGCTCAAGGCGGTGGCCGAAACCGAGTCCCTCCCGCCTCCGCCACTACCGAGTTTGAGCGTTCTGCAACTCAACTTTAACGCACGGGAAATTGGACAATGAGCCGTATTCTCTCTGTTTTTGCCCTGATCGCGGCGTTTTTCGCCGCATCCCTTTTCGCCCCCGTCCGGTACGCCATGGCCCAGGATTCCCTGTCCGTGGACATACAGGGCCCAGGCCAGGCCAAGATGAACCTTGTGCTCTCCCAGCCCTTCGCCGGGGGCGGCCAGGACGCCGCCTCCCGCAAGCTGCAGGATCTCATCAACAAGAACCTGGCCTTCATGCCCTTTTTGCAGGTGGTCCCCCCGTCCCAGATGCTGGGGCAGCTTAGCGGCCCCCAGGCCGACCAGATCGATTTCAAGCCCTTTGGAATGGCCCGGGTCGATGTCCTGGTCACCTCGGCCTGGACCCCCGGCGGCAACCTCGGAAACGTGGAGCTGCGCGCCTTCGAGGTCTATTCCCAGAAGGTCATCGTGGGCAAGGGCTTCGATTCCGTCACCGATGCCCAGCTCCCGGACATCGCCGACCGGTTTTGCATGGAGCTTATGCTCAAACTCACCGGCCAGGGCGGCTTTTTCAATTCCCAACTGGCCTTTTCCAAGCCCAACGGACCCAAAAACAGCGAGATCTGGGTGGTGCGGCCCATGGGCCGCGGCCTGACCAAGATCACCAGTTACGGGGAGTTGGGCATGGCCATCAGCCCCTCCTGGTCTTTTGACGGGGGCAAGATCGCCTTCACCCTCATCGGTTCCCGCTCCCATTATCTTGGCGTGTGGTCCGGCGGCGGCAAACCAGCCGTACACACCATGCCCTGCACCAGCGTCGTCAGCCCCCATTTTCTGCCCAACGGGCAGATCGCCGTGGCGCTGAACCTGCGCAGCGAGTCAGCCATCTACATCCTCAATTCCGCGTTTCAACCCGGCGCTCCCACGGTGAAGACCAACGGCATCGCGGTCTCCCCCAGCTTTGACAAGTCCGGGCGGCTGATGGCTTACGTCTCCGACGAGGCCGGAAGTCCCAACATCTACCTGCGCGACATGGGGTCCGGTTCCACCCGGAGGCTCACCAAGTTCGGCTACAACACCAACCCCAGCATGAGCCCCGACGGAACCCTGGTGGCCTTTACCCGGCAGACCGGCGGCGGCCAGAAGGTGTTCGTTCTCGACATCGCCACCGGGGCCGAACAGCAGGTCACCTCGGGGCCTGGCTCGGACGAGAATCCCTCCTTTGCCCCGGACGGCTATTTCATCGCCTTCGCGTCCACCCGGGGTGGGGCCTCCAAGATCTACGTCACCACCCGGCACGGCACACAGCCGGTCATGGTGCCCACGGGCGACGGGGCGGCCCGGATGCCCTCCTGGGGGCCGTTGCCTGGGAAATAGGCGGCGTTCGACATGGCCGACGGGCCGTGCGCCTGTATCGGTCTTGCAGTCCGTCTTGAATGTGCGTGAAAAAGGTGGATCCTTCACGGAAAAATTTCAATAAAATCATGGGACAAGAAAGAGTTGCATTTCTTGGTGGAAGGCGTAGACAGTCTTCCGCCCATTGGTCAGGGTACGAAGATCTCTAGCAAAGCCGCACGGGCTGGCAGGTGCGTTGCCCGCCAGCCTGTTTTACATGCGGGAATCTCGAGGAGGAGAGCCATGAGAGGAAGGATCGTCAGTTTGTTTCTGGTTGTATTGATGGTGTCCCTGCTTGGTGCGGGTTGCGCCAAGAAGGCCGCCGGGCCCGGCGACGGCGCCGACGCCAGTTGGGAGGAGCAGGAGAGGCAGCGTCTGGAGAAAGAGCGTCAGCTTCGCGAGATGCTCGGCCAGGCCAACACCGAATTGTCCCAGATCATCTATTTCGCTTTCGACAGTTCGTCTTTGACCCCCGAGGCCCGGCAGATCCTGACCCGCAAGGTCGAGGTGCTGCGCAAGTACCCGCAGGTCAAGCTGGTCGTCGAAGGCCACTGCGACGAGCGCGGCACCGCCGAGTACAACCTGGCACTGGGTGAGCGTCGGGCTCAGGCCTCCGCCCAGTACCTGGTCAACCTGGGTGTCGAAGCCAGCCGCATCTCCACCGTGAGCTACGGCAAGGAGCGTCCTCTGGATCCGGGTCACGGCGAGTCCGCCTGGTCCAAGAACCGTCGCGACGAATTTCGCGGTACGTTGTAATACGCCGATTCAATGGGTTTCGTTCAAAACGCCGTCCGGTTTGCGCCGGGCGGCGTTTTGTCGTTGTGTGGACAGGCACAGGCTGTGGCGACGGGGGAAAGGGAGCACGATGCGCGTTTCATGGTTGACAACGGAGGTCTCGTGTTGTTGGGAGTCAGAAATCGGAGTATGCTTCGTGTCTCGTGTCATATCCTTTGGTTGCGCAGGGTGCGGCTTTCCAGGCGGCCACGAGGCAAAAGACGTTGACGCGCAAGAGAAAACGACGAATTTCAGTGTGATGACGCCAGTGGGATGATATGGGAGGTGGGCGATATGGCCTTTCCAGCGGATGTCCGGTCGGAGGGAGGAGTGCGCGCCAGTCACAGGCGCTTGGGCCGCCTCCACGCCTTGGTGCTGGTCGGGGTGCATGGGCCTCTCTGGCTGGCGACCTTCGTGGTCCTGGCTCTCCACTCCCCGCACGAGGCGTTGGCGATTCAGACGCATGGCGGGGCGGAGGGCCTGTATTCCCACCAGTTCGGACATCTGCTGTTTCTTCTGGCTATGGTTGTGCTGTATTTCCGACTCAGGCGCCATGTGGAATGGACGTCCCGGGGCTGGAAATACATCGCCGTGTCCTGCCTGCTGTTTGCCGTGTGGAACGCCGTGGCCTTCCTGGGGCACTGGCTGGAGGAACTCATGCCTTCGCCGGCCTTCGCCGGGGGGACGAATCCCTGGGACCGGGTTCTGGTCGCAGCCCCGGCCTGGAAGGCGCTGCTGTTTTATGCCTGCAAGCTCGACCATCTGATCGCGGTCCCGGCCATGCTGTTCTTCCTCCTGGGGCTTCGGGCCTTTTGCAAGGAGCGTTCATGAACCTGCCGCTCCCCGTACTGCCCGTCTATCTTGTCGATTTTTTCGGGTCGGCGCTGATGATTGTTCTGTCTTTCGCCGCAAGCCGATATGCGTTCAAATTGATGCGCCGGGAGCCACGGGAACTCTTGTGGTCGTATATCTATATGCTCACACTGGCGCTGACGGCGTTTTCCGTGGGACGCGGCGTCGGACATATTGTGCGCGATATTCTGGTGAACGCGGGGCAAAAAGAGATATGGGAGTCCATAAGTCCGATCAGTGGCGCTATCAATACCATAACGTTCATTTTCATTTCGGCGGTGACGCTCTATTATTCATTTGTTGAAAAGGGATTTTTGTTGCTTCGTCAGGCAAACGCAAAGCTTGGTGAGGCATTCGAGGAGATCCGCCGGGGCAGGGATCAGGCCATCTTGCTTGAGCGTCACGCCATTACCGACAGGATGGCCGCCACGTTGGCCCATGAAACGCGAAATCCTCTCTTTACCATTGCCAATTTTGCGAAATCACTGCTACGCAAGTGCGACAAGGACGAACACATCTCATCAAGATTGCAGATCATCGTCGAGGAGTCGCACAAGCTTGGGGGGTTGATTGACGGCATCTTGAAGGTCAAGCATGACCTGCCGTGCCTCATGCATCGGGTATCAGCCACAGACGTGCTGGCCGGGCTGGAAACAAGCGGCCGGGACAAGGCCGAGGTGGCCCGGGTGCGGCTGCATTTTTCCCCGAGCCCGGACGACATCTGGCTGAAGGTCGATATGGAGAGCGTTGTGGTCGGGCTTAGTGAAATTTTGATAAACGCCATCGAGGCCTCTCCGAAGGGGGGCGTGGTCGAAGTCACGACCGGGCACGAGGGAGACATGGCGATCTTCCGCATAGCCGATGCGGGGAAGGGTATTGGGGCGGCCATTATGCCGAAAATTTTTGAACCGTGTTTCAGCACCAAGGAATATTCCGGCGGACTGGGGCTGTCCTTCGCCAAAGAAATCCTTGAGGCGAATCACGGCTTCATCAAAGTGGAGTCGGTTCCGGGAAAGGGAACCACGGTTGTCGTGGCCTTCCCGGCGGCGGCGCCCGAAGGAGACGAAACGGCCGCAGCCGTCGGCGGCCAAATCGGGCGCTGATCGAGGGGATGGCGGCGGGGCTGTGCCGACTGGGACGAACCTTTTGGCGGCGTCGCAAGGACCGTTTGCGGGTGACGTATGCGTTGACGAAAAGACGATGTTAGACGATCTTGACGATTGGCGCGATGTTGCAGGCCATGATCGTCAATGGCCGCGACGTCTGTCACAGTTTACGATTTCAACAACCCACAAGGAGCGGATGTGTCAGTCCTTTTTTCGCGGGATCTCAAAGAGTCCTTGGGAGACGATCAAGTCGTCACGACGCAGGCATTGCAAGAATGTCTGATCTACCCGTCCACGGGCATCGAGACGGCGCACGGATGGATGGAATACGCCACGCGCGGGGAGGGGCCGGTCGTCCTGCTGGCGCATGGGGGACCGGGAGGCTACGATCAGGCGTTGGTGCTGGGCGAGCTGTTCCGAATCAATGGGTATCGGGTCGTGGCCCCGTCGCGGCCGGGATATCTGGGGACGCCGTTGCACTTTGGCAAGACGGCCGAAGAGCAGGGGGACTTCATGGCCGCCCTGTTGGAGGCCTTGCAGATCCCGCGCGCCATCGTGGTCGGCGCTTCCGGCGGCGGCCCCGCAAGCTATCAACTGGCGCAGCGTCACCCCGAAAAAGTTTCGGCCATGGTGGTGATCGATGGCATCAGCATGCGGTATGCCAAGGGGGACGACATCAACCCCCTTGAGGAATGGATGTATCTCAGCAGGTCCGGGCAATGGCTGCTGGGATTTTTTTTCAAGCACTTTCCGGCGTCCGTCGTCAAAAGCTTGTTGCAGACGGAAAGCACGCTTGCCAAGCATGAGATCGGAACGCGCGTCAAAGAGATCCTTGCCGATGAAAACAAGTTTGCAGTTTTCGACGCCATATTTCAGACGATGAGCTCCCGGTTTGCAGAGCGAAAGTCCGGCGCGAAAAACGATATCGCACTTGGTTCGGCGATAGACAGGCTGGCGCTGGATAGCGTCCGCTGCCCGACATTGATCATTCATGGCGACGCGGATAACGACGTGCCGCCGCGTGATGCCGAGTATGCCCATGGGGCTATTGCCGATGCGCAACTGTTGTGGATCGACAAGGCGTCGCATATCGGTTTCTGGACGGCCCCAGATGCCTACAAGGCGCAGCGGTATGCGCTTGATTGGCTGCGAAGCCGGTAGGGCTTTGCTTGGAAAGTCTGTCGCCGTGCCGGGGGTGCGCCAGATCCACCCTTGACGCCCCGCCCCTCCCCAGTCTACATGGGCGTTGCCTCTCACATACCGGTTTCGCGTGACTGGCGAGAAACGTGGGCCACCACGGGGAAGCGCGAAACCTCTTCATGCCGCTCGCCTGGGCTGCGTCGACCCGACGCCAACCTTCCTGTCAAGGAGGAGCCCATGCGTGCCCTGCGAGACCTGCTTTTCGCCACCGACCCCGAAGTATCCGCCACCCTGACCGGCGAGGAAAACCGGCAGCGGCTCGGCATTGAGCTGATCCCGTCCGAAAACTACACCTATCCCGAGGTGCTGGCCGCGCTGGGCAGCGTCTTCACCAACAAGTATTCCGAAGGCTATCCAGGGCGGCGCTACTACGGCGGCCAGGAGTTCACGGACCAGGTGGAAAACCTGGCCCGGGAGCGGGCCTGCCGCGTGTTTCGCAGCGAACACGCCAACGTGCAGCCCTTGTCCGGTTCGCCCATGAACCAGGCCGTGTACCTGGGCCTGCTCAACCCCGGCGACACCATCCTGGCCATGGACCTGTCCCACGGCGGGCATCTGACGCACGGCGCGCCGGTGTCGCACATGGGGCGGCTTTTTACCTTCGTGCGCTACAAGACCGATCCGACCACCGGGGCCATCGACATGGACGCGGTACGGGAGCTTGCGAATCAGCACCGGCCGAAGCTGGTCTTGTGCGGCTACACCTCGTATCCGCGCGACCTGGACTATGCGGCGTTCAAGGCCGTGGCCGACGAGGTCGGGGCCTACACCATGTGCGACGCCTCGCACTATGCCGGGCTTGTGGCCGGGAACGTGATGCGCAATCCCCTGGATTTCGGCTTCGACGTCATGACCACCACCTCGCACAAGTCGCTTCGCGGCCCGCGCGGCGGCATGATCCTGTGCCGCAAGGACATGGCGGCGGCCATCGACAAATCGGTCTTTCCGGGGCTTCAGGGCGGCCCGCACATGAACGTGATCGCGGGCATGGCCATTACGCTTGGCAAGGCCCTGCAACCGGAGTTCGCGGACTACGCCGCCCAGGTGTTGGCCAACGCCAAGGCCATGGCCGCCGCCTTTACGGAGCGCGGCGCGGCGCTGGTGACCGGCGGCACGGACAACCACATGCTGGTGGTGAACACGCAGCAAAGCTTCGGGATGGACGGCCGGACGGCGGAGGAGCTTTTGGACGAGGCAGGCGTCACCACCAACAAACAGATCATCCCGGACGATCCGAACCCGCCGCTTCGGCCCTCGGGCATCCGGGTGGGAACCCCGGCGGCCACGGCCCGGGGCATGCGCGAACCGGAGATGGCGCAGTTGGCGGGCTGGATGGCCGACGTCCTGGCCAGTCCCGATGACGCGGGGCTGCGTGCGGACGTGCGGGAGCGTGTCGCGGACGTGTGTCGGCTGTTTCCTGTGCCGGGACTGGACGCCTAGCCTTCCGGGATAGTGCACAGGCCGGGCGGACGCGGAGGGGCGTCCGCCCGGTTCAGACGCTGCAGCGCCGGGAGAGGGGCCGCGCCTTACGCCCCTGTCCAGACGGGCGGCCGCTTTTCGAGAAAGGCGCGCGGGCCTTCCGCCGCGTCCTGCGAGGCCATGATCTCCGCCCACAGGACGTCGTTTTCGGCCCACAGCCTGTCCGCGTCGGCGTCGCGGGCAGCCCGGGCCAGCCGCAGCGCGGCGCGCACCCCAAGCGGGGCCATGGCCGCGATCTCCCGGTCAATAGCGGGGGCGTAAAACTCACCAATTTTTACATAACACGAAACCGAACCAC
>NZ_JAZHDB010000017.1:0-7856 GCF_036584575.1 Desulfolutivibrio sp. | reverse complement strand
ACGAGTCGGCCACGGCCAAGGTGCTGTGCGAATTCGTGGAAAGCGGCTCCGTGGTGCGCGGCAAAAAGCCCATCCACTGGTGCATTTCCTGCAAAACCGCCCTGGCCGAGGCCGAGGTGGAATACGCCGACGAAAAATCACCCTCGGTCTTCGTGCGCTTCCCCCTGACCGACCCCAAGGCTGCGGCCGTCCTGCCCGGGGCCGATCCGGCGGACACCTACGCCGTCATCTGGACCACCACCCCCTGGACCCTGCCGGACAACATGGCCGTGGCCGTGCATCCGGACTTCGACTACGTGCTGGCGGCCGCCCCAGGCGGCCGCTATCTGGTGGCCAAGGAACTGCTGCCCGGCTTGGCCAAGCGTTTCGGCTGGGAGACCTTCGAGATTTTGGCCGAGGTCCAGGGCGCGGCCCTGGAAGGGCTCATCGCCCGCCATCCCTTTTACGACCGGCCCTCGCCCCTGGTGCTCGGCGACCACGTCACCCTGGAGGCCGGCACGGGCCTGGTGCACACCGCCCCGGGCCACGGCCGCGAGGACTACGACGTGGGCGTGCGCTACGGCCTGGACATCCTCTCGCCCATGGACGACTCGGGCCGGTTCCTGGACTCGGTGGAATTTTTCCGGGGCAAGGACGTGTTCGAGGCCAACCCCCTGGTCATCGAAAAGCTCAAGGAGGTCGGGCATCTTTTGGCCGAGTCCGGCATCTCCCACTCCTATCCCCACTGCTGGCGCTGCAAAAAGCCCGTGATCTTCCGGGCCACCACCCAGTGGTTCGTGTCCATGGAGAAAAACGACCTGCGGAAAAAGGCCCTGGCCGCCATTGAAAACGACGTGGAATGGATTCCGGCCTGGGGCAAGGAGCGCATCCACAACATGATCTCCGGCCGCCCGGACTGGTGCATTTCCCGCCAGCGCAACTGGGGCGTGCCCATCATCGCCCTTTTGTGCGCCTCCTGCGACGCGGCCTACAACGACCCGGCCTGGATGACCGCCGTGGCCGAGAAGTTCGCCAACCACCCCCACGGCTGCGACTACTGGTTCGAGGCCCCCCTGGAGGACATCGTGCCCAAGGGGCTCGCCTGCCCCCACTGCGGCGGAACCCACTGGGTGAAGGAGGACGACATCCTGGACGTGTGGTTCGACTCCGGCACAAGCTTCGCCGCCGTGGTGGAGCAGCGCCCCGAATGCCGCTTCCCGGCGGACATGTACCTGGAAGGCTCGGACCAGCACCGGGGCTGGTTCCACAGTTCGCTTCTGGCCTCCATCGGGGCCCGGGGCGTGGCCCCCTACCGCTCCGTCCTGACCCACGGCTACGTGGTGGACGGCGAGGGCCGCAAGATGTCCAAGTCCGTGGGCAACGTCATCTCCCCCCAGGAGATCATCGACAAGCACGGCGCGGAAATTCTGCGCATCTGGACCTCGGCGGTGGACTACCGCGACGACATCCGCATCTCCGACGAGATCGTAAACCGCATCGTCGAGGCCTACCGCCGCATCCGCAACACCTGCCGGTTCATCCTGGGCAACCTGGGCGGCTTCGCCCCGGTGGACGCCGTGACTCCGGACGACATGCTGCCCCTGGACCGCTTCGCCCTGGATTCGGTCATCCGCGAGCACGACCGGAT
The DNA here is from genome assembly GCF_036584575.1 of Desulfolutivibrio sp. Taxonomy (NCBI): domain Bacteria; kingdom Pseudomonadati; phylum Thermodesulfobacteriota; class Desulfovibrionia; order Desulfovibrionales; family Desulfovibrionaceae; genus Desulfolutivibrio; species Desulfolutivibrio sp. Next base: position 6,229 of record NZ_JAZHDB010000017.1, on the reverse strand, counting down.
GTGCGCCGCCTACGAAAAATTCGAATTCCACAAGGTCTTCCACGGCCTGCACAACCTGTGCATCACGGACCTAAGCGCCTTCTACCTGGACATCATCAAGGACCGGCTCTACGTCTCCGGGGAAAAAAGCCTGGAACGCCGCTCGGCCCAGACCGCCTTGTGGACCATCCTGACCCTGATGGTGCGGGACATGGCCCCCATCCTGTCGTTCACCGCCGAGGAGGTCTTCGGGCACACCCCGCTTACGCTTCGCGGCGACGCCGCCACGGTGTTTCTGGCGGATGAGCCGGACCTCGCCCCCTGGCGTCTGTCCGAGTCCGCCCGGGCCCGCTTCGAAGGCGTAGTGGCGCTTCGGGGCGAGATCACCAAGGCCATCGAGCCCAGGCGCAAGGCCGGGGAGATCGGCCATTCCCTGGAGACCAGGGTGGAGGTCTTTTTGCCTGGCGCCCTGGGCGACGAACTTGGCGATCTGTCCGGCATCGATCTGCGCGAAATCTGCATCGTCTCCCAGGTGATCGTGACCCGGGCGGAGACAGCCGCCATCCCGGACGACGCCTGGCGCAGCGAGGACATCCCCGGGCTTTGCGTCGCCGTGGCCAAGGCCGAGGGCGGCAAGTGCGCCCGGTGCTGGATCGTGAGCGGGGAGCTGGGAAGTGATCCGAACCATCCGGAAATCTGTCCCCGGTGCGCTGCGGTTCTGCATCACTGCCAAGCCGCCTCCTGATTCACGGACGGCAAAAAGGAGCCGCATGAAACGAAGCTACAAACTGGCCGGACTCATCACCCTGGTCGTGGTGGCCCTGGATCAGGCCACCAAGGCCTGGATTCTGGCCAACATCATCCTCTATACCACCCATCCGGTCATTCCGGATTTCTTCAACATCGTGCATGTCTTAAACAAGGGCGCGGCCTTCGGATTTTTGAACCGCTCGGACATCACCTGGCAGACGTACCTGTTCTTCGCCACCACGGCCATGGCCGTGGTGCTCATCCTGCATCTTTTGCGCGCCGCCCTGGAAGAGGACACCACCCTCATCTGCGGCCTGGGACTGATCCTGGGCGGGGCCATCGGCAACCTCATCGACCGCATCCGGTTCGGCGAGGTGGTGGATTTTCTGGATTTTCACTATGGCGATCTGCACTGGCCGGCCTTCAACGTGGCCGACATCGCCATCACCCTGGGTTCCGTGGCCCTCATGGCGGCCTTCCTGCGCGCCCGCAAGGCCCCTCCCGAGGAGTGAGCCCGGGGTTTGCCTTACGCCCCGGCAGCGGATACCATAGGGACCGGCCGCGTCGCGCGGCCCCTCGGGACACGGCGCTGCGGCACGCCCCGGGAAGGACCGGACCCTGCGGCCCTGTGAACGAAACGCCATCTCCAAGGCCGCCTGGCCTGTGAGGAACATATGATCTGGGCTCCCCTGCCCCCCATGTCTTCAGGACAACTGGTCCTGATCTCCATTTTGGCCTTTTTGCCCATCGTGTTGAACCTGTGGGCCATCTGGCACAGCTTTACGCGCGAGTTCCCCACCCCGGCCGAAAAAATGGCCTGGTTCGGGGCGGCCGTGTTCATTCCCGTGCTGGGCGGCCTGGCCTATCTGCTGTTCGGCAGGAAAAGAGGAAAAAAACCGCTATGAACACCACCGCGTCCCGTCTCGCCACGATGGCCGCCGTCATCGTGACGCTTCTGGCCCTGTGCTCCTGCGCCTCGAAAAAGGCCGATCCGTCGGCCCCCGCGCCCCTGGACACCCCGGCCGACATGTGGGCCGAGATGGAAAACCTCAAGTCCGAGATGCGCGGCTTAAACGCCAAGGTCGAGGAGCTCAGCTACCAGGCCAAGTCCCGTGAAGGGGCCTCCGGCGCGGAAATGTCCGGCCGCGTGGCCCGGCTGGAATCCCAGGTGACCCAGATGGCCTCCCAACTGGCCATCGATATTGACGGCGCAGGCCCCACGGCCTCCGGCCCGGCGGCCATGGTCGGCGCGCCCGCCGCGCCGTATTCCGCCCAGACCGGCTACCCGGCCCAAGCCGCCTACCCGACCCAGACCGGCTACCCGGCCCAAGCCGCCTATCCGGGACAGGCCGCCGCCCCCGCAGCAGGCCAGCACGCACCGTCCTATGGCGTGGAGCAGGGGGACGGGGATTACGAGGACGTCCCGGCGCCACGCCAGTCGCCTTACGCCCAGGCCCCGGCCGCGCCTGTCGCGCAATCGCTCGCCCAACCGGGCGCGCCGGTGCTCAATCCGCCCAAGGATCCGGCCGACGCCCTGTACACCCAGGCCCTTCAGGCCTTCAACGCCAAGCAGTATCGCGAGGCGCTGTCCATGTGGACGGAGTTCACCAAGAACTTCTCCAAAAGCCCCCTGGTCCCCAACACCTATTTCTGGATCGGGGAGTGCAATTACCAGGTCGGCGACTACGCCAACGCCGTGTTGTCCTATCAGGAAGTCATCGACAAATTCCCCAAAAGCAACAAATATCCCGACGCCCTCTTCAAGCGCGGCGCCTCCTTCGTCAAGTTGAACAACAAGCAGGCCGCCAAGATCTCCTTCCAGGAGCTCATCACCAAATATCCCAATTCCCCGCTGGCCCAGCGCGCCAAGGCCATGATGCCCAAATAGGCGCGCACTACGCCAAAGGAAGCGACATCACATGGAATCCGACACGAAATACAAGAAAATCGTCTACCTGACCTTCCCCCCGGACGTTTCCAACAAGCCCGTGGTGTGCAACCTCACCCGGCTGTACGACCTGTGCTTCAACATCCTCAAGGCCCAGATCACCCCGCGCCAGGACGGCCAGATGACCATTGAAATCTTTGGGGATCCCCAGGCCTTCGAGCACGGCATGGCCTACCTCAAAGAGCACAACGTCAAGGTCCACCCCATCACCCAGAAAATCTCCCGCGACGAGCAGACATGCATCCACTGCGGCATGTGTACGGCGCTTTGCCCCACCAAGGCCCTGGCCGTGGACACCACGACAAGGCTTGTGGTCTTTGACCCGGACAAGTGTTCGGCCTGCGGCATCTGCACCAACGTCTGTCCGGTCAAGGCCATGGACGTGTTTCCGGAAAACGGACACAACTGACGTCGTTCCCGGCTTCCCGACTTCCCATGTCGCCGCTTTGGCGGCGACCATCCTCCGCCACGCGAGGCGCACGGCCATGTACGACACGGAAAAACGGACCTATCTGCGGATTCCCACCCGCATCAGCGGGCATGGACGGCTCCTATGCGACCCCTCCGAACAACCCGTCTTCCGAGACGCCCCCCTGGCCGGACTCACCGGCCCCGGGGCCTTTGACGCCCGCGACGCCTCCATCCCGGAAAGCCTCTACACCCTGCTCTCCAGCTTAAACGCCAAGCTGGATATCCTCATCGGCATGCTCGGCAAGGATCAGATGGCCGCCGACTTTCCCGTGGTTCTGTCCGTCGTGGAGATCAGCGGCGCCGGGTTGCGGTTCTCCGCCTCCGCCGTCCTGCCCATGGACGCCGACATGGAGGTGGTGCTCATGCTCTCCCAGTTCCCCCTGCGCATGGCCGGGGCCATGGGCAAGATCATCCGCGCCGAGGACTGCGACGGCAAGACCATCTATGCCCTCGATTTCACGCGCATCAGGGAGCGCGACCTGGAGACCATCGTACAGTTCGTCTTTCAAAGCCAGCGAGACGAAATCCGCGGAAAAAAATGGGACTAACGGAGCGCCACGACATGATCAAGGAAACGGATTTCGTCGAACGCCTGATGGACAAGGTCATCGCCGACGTGGCCACGAGCCTCAAAGAAACCATCGTCGCCACCGTTGAACAGCAAATCACCAAGACCCTCTCCCGCTCCCTGGTGGAAAGCGAATTCTATCGCCGCATAAGCGACGAGATGCGCGCCGGACTCCAGGAAATCTACAAGGAAATCAATTCCGCCGCCAAATCCGGTTCGGACCCGGTGCAACCTGCCGACAGCCGCCAGGCCGACAAGCTCTTTCATGAGGCCGCCGCCCAGCTCGACCAGATCCTGCAAACCACCGAAAAGGCCACCGTCGAAATCATGGACATCGTGGAAAAACACCTCGATCTCCAGGCGACCTCGAACCAGATCCTGCACAGCCTCAAAAGCGGCGGCGTCAGCAAGGAACACCTCCAACAACTGCGCGACCAAAGCGACCTGCTCAACCAGGATCTCATCAGCATCATGACCAGCTTAAGCTTCCAGGATCTCACCGGGCAGCGCATCAAACGCATCATCGAAGCCATCAAAAAGGTCGAACAGATCGTCCTCGACCTCTACCTGTCCACCGGCCTCAAGATCAAAGCCCGCGAGGAAGCCCCTGAAAAAGACATCGAACAACTCGATGTCGAGGCCAAACAAAAGGTCACGGAACTCAAAGGCCCCCAGTCCGGCGTCGCCCAAGAAAGCGTGGACGACCTCCTGGCCCAACTCGGGCTGGAATAACAAGAATACCGATACCGGGGCTGCCGCCCCGCACCCCGCCCGGGGGGAATCATTCCCCCCGGCCCCCCGTCATCCCCCGGCGGGGCGGACTGCTGCGCAGTTCCGTCCCGCCGGGGGAAAACGCATCGTCCAGGATGACCGGCCTCCGTCCCTGAATCCAGCGTGGTTCATTCATCTTGTGCATCCATTTTCCCGGGTGTTGGCAGAAAATTGCACAAAATATTCGGCCTGACCTATTTAATTGCACATAATTTCCGATAGGAACAGCAAGGCTCATGCACCGGATGAAGGCATGGGGAAGGCAGAAACAATCATAAGTCAAAGGATTGACCTATGTCCTTGGTTATCAACCACAATCTGATGGCCCAAAACGCCACCCGCAACCTGAGCACCGCCTACGGCGCGCTGGCCACCTCCACCCGCCGCCTGTCCTCGGGGCTGCGCATCTCCACCGCCGCCGACGACGCCGCCGGGCTGGCCGTGCGCGAACTCATGCGCGCCGACATCGCGGCCCTCAACCAGGGTGTGCGCAACGCCAACGACGCCATCTCGCTCATCCAGACCGCCGACGGCGCGCTCGGCGTCATCGACGAAAAGCTCATCCGCATGAAGGAGCTGGCCGAACAGGCCGCCACCGGCACCTATACCTCCGATCAAAGAATCATCATCGATTCCGAATACCAGGCCATGGCCTCGGAAATCACCCGCATCGCCAACGCCACGGACTTCAACGGCATCTATCTCTTAAACGGCAACCTGTCTTCCAGCACCCACGACGGCACGTCCATGGCGTCCACAGGCAAGCTCAAGGTCCACTTCGGCACCGCCAACGACTCCGCCGAGGATTACTATTACATCCAAATTGGGACGTGCACGGCCAGCGCGTTGGGATTTGGAGGCGGAGGGCAAACAACTTCGCAATACATATCAAACAACAATTTGACGAGTACCGGGATAACTCAGCAGTTAAGCAACTGGTCTGTCATACCCGCTTCAGTGATGTCTCAATTCGACACCAGTCAAAACGTCACCGTATATGTTAATGCTTCTGGAACCACTCAATATCTATTCCCTGTGGATCGTAACGGAAACACTCATATAATACAATTAGACGCCGGCGGGGGCTACATATCGGAGTCCTCCATGACAAGCTCGGACTCCTCTACTTCTTCCATCTCCACCCAGCAACTGGCCCAGCAGGCGCTGATCACCGTCAAAAACGCCATCATTTCCAAGGACAAGATTCGCGCCAACCTCGGGGCCTTGCAGAACCGTCTGGAGAACACCATCTCCAATCTGCAAATCCAGGCCGAAAACCTCCAGGCCGCCGAATCCCGCATCTCCGACGTGGACGTGGCCACGGAGATGACCGAGTTCGTGCGCCAGCAGATCCTCACCCAGGCCGCCGTGGCCATGCTCTCCCAGGCCAACTCGCTGCCGCGCATGGCCCTGCAGCTTATGGGATAAACCGGGGCTGCCGCCCCGGACCCCACGCATTCCCCCGGGGCTGCCGCCCCGGACCCCGCCCGGGGGGAATCATTCCCCCCGGACCCCTTGGCATCCGTCGGCGGATTGCCCGGCGCTTCGCGCCTGACAATCCGCCGACGGGAAACCATGGGCTACGGCGCGATGTTTCACCCGGCCAGGCCACGGCCAGAGGCGTAAGCGTCACGCCCCCCGAAACCATGCGGCCCCGTGCCAGGCGCTCTTGCGCCTGGCACGGGGCCGCACGTTACGGGGTGCAGGGGGGTTACCCCCCTGCCGGGGGTGTGGGGGCAGCG
>NZ_JAZHDB010000016.1:0-33164 GCF_036584575.1 Desulfolutivibrio sp. | reverse complement strand
GGGACTCCACGATCCGGCACCAGGCCAGGGTGTGGCCGATGGTGGTGTCCCCGGCGGCCGTGGCCATGAAATGGGGGATGCGGCCGAAGCCCTGGCCGCCTGCGGCCAGCGGGCCGACAAGCCCGCCCTCCAGGGCGGCCTCGATGCCCCGGTGCTGGAAGCCCAAGGCGATCTCCAGGTGAAAGACCGTCTCCCCGTGGCACTGGAACCGGAAGTGCCCGGGCTCGATGACCCCGGCGTGGATGGGCCCCACGGCCACCTCGTGGACCTCGTCTCCCTCGACCCGGAAAAAATCCGTGTCGGCGGGCAGGGGCCGGGGGGCGTCCGGGGCGACCGGGTTGAACGTCCCCGGGGTGTGGTAGCGCACGGGCTTCAGGCGCGGGTGCCCCACGGGGATGACCCCGAACTGCTCGTAAAGCTCCCGCTCGAAGAGGTGCGCCTGGGGGATGTCCGGGGTGAGCGCCGGATAGCGGTCGCCGACCTCGGACAGGACCGGGCGCAGGATGCCTGCGCCGTCCCGGGCCACCACGGCCAGAACGCGCACCGCGCCGCCAGCCCCGGGCAGTCCGAAAAGGGCCGACAGGCGTCCGCCGCCGCGCACCTCGCCCACCAGGAAGGTTCGCAGGGACTCGAAATCCAGGACCGGGATCAGATGTTTCGGGACAGATTCCCCGTTGCGCATGGTCAGATCGGGCTGCATGGCGTTCCCCCTACATCCCTGCGGCCAGGGCGGCGGCCCGGGTCAGCAGGTCGCTGAAAAAGGACGGCGCATACAGCCCCAGAAGAAGCGTCAGCCCGCCAAGGACCAGGGGCGGCCCCACGGACAGGGCGTCCTCGCCGCGCGGCCCCGGGGCGATATGCGGGGTGGGCGGCCCCTGGGCCATGCGCAACACCGGCACGGCCATGCCGCAAAAGATCAGCCCCAAAAGTCCCAGGTAGGCGGCGGCCAGCACGAAGCGTCCGGCGTCCAGGGCGGCCTTCAAGATGGTCAGTTCGCTTAAAAAGATGCCGAAGGGCGGCGACCCGGTGATGGCCAGAAAACCCGCCACCCACAAGACCCCGGTGACCGGCAGGGCGCGGATGACCCCCCGGGCGTCGTGGGAGGACTTGGTGTGGAAGGCGGCAAGGATGTTGCCCGCCAATAAAAACAGCATGGCCTTGGTCACGGAGTGGGCCGCCGCGTGCAGCATGCCGCCGAAGGCCGCCGCGCCGCCCAGACCCATGGCCAGGGACAGAATGCCCATGTGCTCCACGCTGGAATAGGCCAGGATGCGCTTGAAATCCCCCTGCCCGATGATGAAGACGGCGGCCGTGACCATGGAGAAAAGCCCAAGGCCGATGAAGATCGGGGAGCAGAAGTCGGCCAGCCCGGCGGCCACGCCGATCTGATGCGCCCGAAGTATCCCCAGGAAGGCGCAGTTGAGCAGCGCCCCCGAGAGCAGGGCCGAGACCAGGGAGGGCGATTCGCTGTGGGCGTCGGGCAGCCAGGTGTGCATGGGGGCCAGGCCCATCTTGGCGCCGTAGCCGACCATGAGAAACACGAAACCGGCCTTGAACCACATGGGATTCATGGTCTTGGCCCGGGCCAGCAGATCGCCCAGGTACAGGGAGGATTCGGTATCCGGCGCGCCGGAGCCGCCTGCGGCGGCCAAAAGGATGTTGCCCACCAGGGCCAGGGCGATGCCCACGGAGCAGATGACCAGGTATTTCCAGGCCGCCTCCAGGGAGCGGTGGTGGCGGTGGAAGTAGATCAGCGGGGCCGAGGCCAGGGTGGTGGCCTCGATGGCCGCCCACAAAAGCCCCAGGTGGTGGGTGGCGGTGACCAGGGTCATGGAGCCCAGGAAAAAAAACAGGCAGGCGATGAACACGGCCTGGGGGGCGTTGGAGAAAAAGGCCCCTTCCTGGAAGTCGCGCCGTTCGTCGGCGTGCTCATGGGCCAGATAGCCCACGGCGTAGACGGCGGCGGCCGCGAACAGGATGCTGGTCAGAAGCAGAAACAGCCCCCCCAGGGCGTCGAGCAACAGGATGCCGCCGAAAAGGGCCTCGGCGCGGCCGAACACGGCGGCCACGGACAGGATCAGGTGCGCCCCGGCCCCGGCCACGAGCAGGCCCCGCCCGGCCGGGCCGGTTCGGCACAAAAAGGCCGTGCCGCCGAGCACGAAGGGGAGGATGACCAGGATGGCGAGCAGCATGGCTAGTCCTTGAGCGAACAGAACCGGTCGGTGTCGATGCAGTCGAATTGCCGGTTGATGTGGTGGATGGCGATGCCCATGACGAAGACGGCCACGAACACGTCGAGAAGGATGGCCAGTTCGATGAAAAGCGGCCCGCCCGGGGCCAGGACGGCGGTCAAAAGGAAGATGCCGTTTTCCGCCGTGAGATAGCCCATGACCTGGGTGAAGGCCTTTTTGCGGGTGACGATGAGCAAAAGGCCCGTAAGGATGGCGGCGAAGGCCGCCGCAAAGGACCGGTAGGACTCGGCGGGCACCCCCAGGCGTCCGGCCAGCCACAGGGAGGCCAGAAGCCCCAGGATGCCAAGCAGAATGGACAGGGGATAGCCCAGGTAGGGCTCGATCTCATGGCGCACGACCACCCGGCGCAGGGTGCGGTGCAAAAGCAGGGGAAAGACCACGCCTTTGAGCCCCAGGGCCACGGCGCACAAGACGGCGGTGTGGACGGTCAGCGGCCCGGACTCGAAGATAAGGGGCGTGACGCTGATGACCGCGCCCTGCAGGGCCACCAGCCGGATGCAGGTCACCAGCCGGCTCGAGGCCAGAAGGGCCAGGTTGGCCAGGATGACCGGCACCACCGCCGCGTGGGCCAGGGAAATCATGTCCATGTCTTTTCCGCCCTCCCGTCCGCGACCATCGAATCGTCGTCCATGAACCGGCCTTCCGTCCCCCCCGTTACGGGATTGCCAAGGGCTCCGCCCTTTGGCCGCCGGAGGCATCTCCACATCCCACGCCCCGCGCCCATGCCCGTCAGCCCCCCACCAAGATGAGCGCCAGGGCGGCGAAGGCCCCGGCGGCGGCCAGAAGCGGCGGCACCCGGGTCAGGCGCAGCCGGGCCATGACCGATTCCGTGACGCCCACGGCCACGGCGGCGGCGAAGACCCCGGCCAGGCCCCACAGGGCGTCCCAGGCCAGGGCGCCCGAGGCGGCGGGCAGAAGCAGGCTGGTGGTGACGGCCGCGAAGATCCACAGCTTGAGCGTCTGGGCGTATTCGATGATGGCCAAGTCCGGGCCGCCGTGGTCCAGGGCCATGACCTCGTGGATCATGGTCAGCTCCAGGTGGGTAGTGGGATCGTCGAAGGGAACCCGGCAGTTTTCGGCCAAAAGGATCAGGAACAGGGCCACGGTGACCAGGGCCAAGACCGGCGCGCCCGTGAGCCAGGAGCCCGCCGACACGGCCGAGAGCATGCCCGTCAGCGACAGGTCGCCGGAGTGCCGGGCCAGGGCCAAAAGCCCGAGGAACAGCATGGGTTCGGCCAGGCAGGAATAGACCGCCTCCCGGGAGGCCCCCATGCCCTCGAAGCTCGAACCGGTGTCCAGGGCGGCCATGATCGTGAAAAAGCGGCCCATGGCCAGGAGATAGGCGAAAACGAAGATGTCGCCGGGGAAGGACACGGCGGCCGGAAGCCCGCCCAGGGGAACGAACAAAAGGGCCGTAAGCGTGGCCGCCAGGTTGATCGTGGGCCCGGTCCTAAACAGCCAGGTGGTGGTGCGGCTTATGGTCGCGCCCTTGCCCAGACACTTGCGGATGTCGCGGTAGATCTGCGTCAGGGGCTTGCCCTGCCGCCCGGCGAAGCGGGCCTTGACCCGGTGGATGACCCCGAAGGCCAGGGGGGCCAAAAGAAGCGGCAAAAGGACGGCCAGGACGCGGGCGGTCATGAGGCGAACCCCAGGGCGATGGCCAGGAGGATGACCAGGGTGGCCAACAGGTAGAGGATGTACAGGTTCAGGTTGCCTTGCTGGAAACGCTTGAGCGCGTCGCAGGCTGTGAGCACGGCGGAAAACAGGGGCATGAAAAAGCCGTCCTTGACCCGGTCAGGCGTTTCCGAGGCGAAGCGGGCGCCGCCGGTGGCCGGGAAAAGGCCCTCGGGCGGTGTGAACCGGCGTTTTTCACCGAGCAGGCGGCGAAACAGCACGGTCATGGGCTCGGCATAGGAGGAGGCCGTGTACTGCATGCGCGGCGCGGGCTTGATATAGCCGCAGTCCCAGGTGCCGTGGGACCGCACGCTGCGCCCGGCCAAAAGCCTGGCGCGGGCGAAGGCCAGGACCAGGGCCAGGGCGGCGGCCCCGAAGGCGATGATCGCGGCGGAGGTGAGAAGCGTCTCAGGATGGATCGTCGCCGAGGGCAGGACCGGCAGGGCCGTGGATTGCCCGGCCAGGAGCAGCCGCGCGGCCGGAAGCATGGCCGTAAACAGGAACGGGGCGGCCAGGGCCGCAGAAAGGGCCAAAAGCCCCAACGACCACATGGCGGCGCGCATGAGCGGGCCTGGATCGTGGGCCTGGGCGTCGGCGGCGTCGTCGGTGCGGGGTTCGCCGGAAAAAATGACGCCCATGGCCCGGGTGAATCCGATGACCGACAGGCCGCCGATAAAGGCCAGCCCCGCCACCCCGGTCCAGGCCCAGACCGCATCGGTCAGGGGCATGTCCATGGCCGCCATCCCGCCGCCCACGTAGATGAGAAGCTCCCCGAAAAAGGCGTTGCCCGGCGGCAGTCCGGAGATGGCCGCCCCGGCCAGGACGCAGACCGCCGCCGTAAACGGCATGCGCTTGGACAGGCCGCCCAGCCTCTCCATGAAGCCGTGGCCCACGGCGTGCAGCACGCTTCCGGCCCCGAAAAAGAGCAGCCCCTTGAGCAGGGCGTGGTTGATGACGTGAAAAAGCAGTCCGGCGAAGGCGAAAAGGGCCGGGCCGGGATGGCCCGTGGCCGCAGCCAGCACCCCGAGTCCCAGGCCCAGAAAGACGATGCCCATGTTTTCGATGCTGGAGAAGGCCAGAAAGCGTTTGAGCTCTCCCTGGCCAAGCCCGGCCAAGAGTCCCAGAACGCCGGTCAGGATGCCGATGGCCAAAAGGGTCTGGCCCATCCAGGGGGCCAGCTGGCCAAGAAAGGTCAGGGCGCGCAGCACGCCATAGACCCCGGCCTTGATCAGCGCCCCGGACATGAACGCCGAGACGTGGCTTGGCGCGGCGGGATGGGCCTCGGGCAGCCAGACGTGCAGGGGGACGATGCCCGCCTTGACCCCGAACCCGGCCAGGGCCAGGAAGAAAAGGGCCGGGGCGAAGGGACGAAGCACGTCCGGGGCGACCCTGGCCATGGCCGAAAACTCCATGGACCCGGCCAGATGCCCCAGGATCAGGAAAAAGGCCATGAGAAAGGCCGTGCCCAGGTGGGCGGCGAAAAGGTAGGTGCGCGCCGCAGCCCGTACCCGGTCCTCCTCATGGTGCAGGCAGATGAGGAAAAACGGGGCCAGGGACATGATCTCCCAGGACACCAGGAAAAAGACGGCATTGGTGGCGCACACGGTCAGCGCCATGCCCAGGACCATGAGGCAGAAAAAAAACCAGTGCGCCCCAAGATTGCGTTTCCCGGCCAGCCCGGACAGGTAGCCCCGGCCGTAGAGGGCGGCGGCCGCGCCCAGGAGGAACACCGGGAGCAAAAACAGGGCGGAGAGGGGGTCGATGGTCAGGGAGACGGCCCCGTAGGGCACGCTCCAGGGCAGGCGCAGGGCCGGGGGCGCGGGGGAAAAAAGGGCGGCGGCGGCGGCCCAAAGCCCCAGAAGACAGCCCAGGAAGCAGCCCAGCGGCCCCAGGAGATTGGCGGCCCGGCGGCGACCGCTGCCAAGCGCGGCCAGGGCCGAGGCCAAAAGGAGAAAAAGGGCAGCCAGATACAGGGTCATGGGCGGGTCCGTCGGGCTTTTTTGTGCGCGTGGACCGGCGGGACGTCCGGGAGGGCGTGGCGTCGGCAACGGATGTGCGTTTTTCGCATGGGCAAACCGCTCCATGTCCGTCAATCAAAAAAGGGTCTGCCTATACCTCGGAAACGGGGAAGTCAACACGTCGGCCGGATGGCGGCCATTCCACCACGTTTCGCCACGTTTTGACAGGGTTTTCCCCCAGGGCTAGGTTGTTTCGGCATATGCTCAGGGCGGGGCGGATGGCCCGCCGCCGGGGGGGGGCGTGGAAAAATACCTGATCGTCAAGGGCTCGGGGGGGCTTAGCAACCGCATCCAGGCTGCGCTGGCCGGGATCGGCTATTGCCTGCTCACGGGCCGCACCCTGTGCGTGGACTGGCGCGACGGACTGTATTCCAACGCCTTCGAGAACGTCTTTCCCCTGTATTTCGCGATCCCGGGTCTGCGCACCGTGGACGTCCCGCCGCCGGTTTCGCCGCAGACCGCCATCTTTCCGGAATTCTGGCGCGACCGGCTGGCCGATCCCGTGGCCGTGGAATATCTCTTTGACAACGACCATTTGAGCCGCGCGGTGCGGGAAAAGACCTGCATCGACTTCACCAGGACGGACTACGGCCAGGACGTGCTGGTGGGCTGGGGCGTGGACCTTGCTCCAGCCCTGGCCCTGGCCCCGCTCCTGGCCAGGGACGTGCCGGGGTTTTCGGGCCGGAAGCCCATGCAGGCCTGCCGTGACCTCCTGCGCGGCTACCTGCGCCCCGTGCCGGAACTGGCCCGGGCCGTGGAGGATTTCGCAGCGGCCCGGTTTTCGCCCTCGGGGATGATCGGGGCGCACATCCGGCACACGGACCTGAAGGCCCCCCTGGACGCCTTTGTCCGGGTCATCCGGGAGGCCATGGACAGGACCGGGCACGGGCTGTTTCTGACCACGGACAACCGCCAGGTGCAGACCACGTTTTGCCGCCTGTTCCCGGGAACCGTGCATACCGAGAAGTTTTTTCCCGAACCGGGCGAGCCCCTGCATGCCTACTACCCAGGCCAGGACAACGCCCGAAAGGGCTTCGAGGCCCTGGTGGACATGTATCTTTTGGGGCGCTGTCGGCACATCGTGCATTACGCCCCGAGCTCCTTTGCCCGGGCGCCCATCCTGTTGTCCGGGCTGCCCCCGGAGCGGATCACGGCCATTGATTGATAGCGGCTTCTCCTCGCGGCTGGGAACGTTCCGACCCTCTTTTCGGCGCTCTTGAGTTTGGCGAACCGCCTAGGTGCAGTCCCTGTATTGCCGAGTATGTTATTTGTACTATCCGTTCATCTGACTCTTTATGGAGGAAGGACCGATTCAGTGTGGTCTGGAAGGGCTGGGCTTGACAACCAGGGTTATTTTGAAAAGGATAAGACCTGACCTCATCCCGGGGATGAACAAAGGAGAGAGACATGAAAACATTAGTTCTCGCTTTGGCTCTTTGTCTGAGCCTTGCGGCCGTATCCTGCTCAAACGATGACACCAAACCCGCTGCCGCTCCGGCCGCGACCACCCAGCCCGAAGCCAAGGCCCCGGCTGCCGAACCGGCCAAGGCTCCGGCTGCCGAACCGGCCAAGGCTCCGGCTGCTGCCCCGGGCGCCGCCGCGACTCCGGCCACCCCGGCGACCGGCGAGCAGCCGAAGTAGCCGCCAGGACGGGCCGAGGGCCCAGCCGCCAGAACAGTCGGTAAGGATTCTGTCCCGTTTTGGCCGAACCGCACGCGACTGCCCCGGGTTAGCGCGACACGCGCGGCGAGGTGAGGCGGGATGTTTCGCCTGCGACGCTTGCAGGGCGAAAGCCGTTTCAGGAGCCGGGGCCACATGGATAGTCCACGTGGCTCCGGCCCGTGTCTGAATGCAGGGGGAAGGGTCTTGCCCCCGGCATGGTTTCGCTCCCCATATCATCTCCAACCCGCCACCGTTTCGACATTTTTCGCATTTCCGATTCGTCTGTTGCAAATTAGCGCTTTGATTTTCGCCTGTTTTCGTATACCTATCCGTGTCCATGGCACATTTGTCGCTGCAAGACGTAAGCGTGCATTTCGGGGGCCTGCAGGCCCTGACGGAAGTCAGCTTCGACCTTACCCCGGGAGAGATCCTGAGCCTCATCGGACCCAACGGGGCCGGGAAGACCACTATTTTCAACGCCATCACCGGCGTCTACCGTCTCTCCGGCGGGGCCGTGCTGTACGACGGCGTCCCCCTGGCGGGGCTTCGCCCGCATCGCATCATCGAACGGGGCATCGCCCGAACCTTCCAGAACATCCGTCTGTTTACGGCCATGACCGCCTTGGAGAACGTCATGGTGGCCCGCCACTGTCGTACGAAAAGCACGGTGGTGGGGGCGGTTTTGCGGCTGCCCTCCCAGCGGCGCGAGGAGCGCGCGGTGCGCGAACGGGCCATGGCCGCCCTCCAGTTCGCGGGGCTTGAGGCCTGTGCCGACGTGGCCGCCAAGAACCTGCCCTACGGCCTGCAACGCCGCCTGGAGATCGCCCGGGCGCTGGGGTCGGACCCGAAAACCATCCTGCTCGACGAGCCCGCCGCCGGCCTCAATCCCTCCGAAAGCCGGGAGCTCATGGACACCATTGGCCGTATCGCCGAATCGGGGATAAACGTGCTTCTGGTCGAGCACGACATGAGCGTGGTCATGAATCTGAGCGACCGGGTGGTGGTCCTAGACCACGGCGTGCTCATCTGCCAGGGCCGTCCCGAGGAGGTCCGGCGCGACCCGGCGGTCATCACGGCCTATCTGGGCGCGGAGGCCGCAGTCTGAAGGAATGAGGCCGCCGGGCCTGCTGTGGCCGGGGGCATGTTTGCACAAAAGGGATTCCCTTCGCGGCATGTGTCGCGCAGGGAGGCACGGCGCAACCATCTTTCCCAAGGAGGATCAGGCATGAAAGGATTTTCCCGCATCATCGTGTTGACCCTGGCCCTGTGCCTGGCCATGGGCGCGGCGGCCCAGGCGGCCACGCTGAAAATCGGCAGCCAGAGCCCGCTGACCGGCTCCTACGCCGCCGACGGCAACGACATCGCCAACGGAACCCGCGCGGCCATCGACGCCATCCAGAAGGAAGGCGGCATCCCGGGCTTCGAGAAAATCGAGCTGTTCGCCGAGGACGACGCCTGCGATCCGCGTCAGGCCGTGGCCGCCGCCAACAAGCTCTTAAACGAGAAGGTCGTGGGCGTGGTCGGCTCCTACTGCTCCAGCTCCACCATCCCGGCCTCGGAAGTCCTGGACGAAGGCAAGATCCTGATGCTCACCCCGGCCTCCACCTCCGAGAAGGTCACCGAGCGCGGCCTGCCCTACATGTTCCGCGTCTGCGGTCGTGACGACGACCAGTCCGTGGCGGCCATGAAGTTCATAACCGGCGAGCTCAAGGCCAAGACCGTGTTCATCGTGGACGACAAGACCACCTATTCCCAGGGCCTGGCCGACAACGTGGAAAAGCTGGCCAAGGAAAAGGGCGTCAAGGTCATCGAGCATGACCACGTGAACCAGGGCGACAAGGACTTCTCCGCCGTTTTGACCAAGGTCAAAGACGCCAAGCCCGACGTCTTCTACATGAGCCTGCAAAACTCCTCCTCCGGCGCGCTCATGCTCATCCAGGCCAAGCGCATGGGCATCGACGCGGCCATCATCGGCCAGGACGCCGTGTACCATCCGCAGCTCATGGAGATCGCCAAGGACGCCGCCGAGGGCGTGTATCTGACGTTCGGTTTCATCGACGAAGAGACCCCGGCCTACAAGAAGTTCCAGGCCGCCTACGAGAAGTACGGCAAGCCCGGGGCCTATTCGGCCTACGCCTATGATTCGGCCTATTCCCTGCTGTCGGGCATCAAGGCCGCCGGTTCCACGGACCCGGACAAGATCAAGGCCGCAATCATGAAGATCGACGCCGACGGCGCCTCCAAGCACATCAAGTTCGCGCCAAACGGCGACTCCGGCTCCAACTACATCATCCGTGTCGTCAAGGACGGCCAGTTCAAGAACTACTGGGATCCCCAGACCGGCAAAAAGTACTAGACCGGCGCTCGCGCCGACATGATCCCGGGAGGGGCCGAAGGCCTCTTCCGGGACTCCCAGGGCAGACCGCCCTGGGCCATGCTCGTCGGCGGACGCGGACGGACATGGCCGAGGGCGAGGGGCTCGTTTCAAGGCCACAAGGCGGGACGCATGGATTATTTTCTGCAGCAGATGATCAACGGCCTGACGCTGGGCGGGGTGTACGCCCTGGTGGCCCTGGGCTACACCATGGTCTACGGCATCATCCAGCTCATCAACTTCGCCCACGGCGAGATCTTCGCCGCAGGCGGCTACATGGGCGTCATCTTTTTAAGCTTTTTGACGGCCAACGGGTTCATGGAGTCCCATCCGGGCCTGGGCGTCGGCCTGTCCCTGTTCCTGTCCATGGGCTATTGCGCCATGCTGGCCATGGCCGTGGAAAAGGTGGCCTACAAGCCGCTTCGCCAGTCCTCGCGGCTGTCGGTGCTGCTTTCGGCCCTGGGCATGTCGATTTTCCTGCAAAACGGGCTGATGCTCACCCAGGGCGTCTACGACAAGGCCTATCCCACGGAATTCACCCACGGCGGCTTCGACTTCGGGGCCATCCGCGTAAGCTACATGCAAATCGGCATCCTGGCTGTGACCGCGCTTTTGCTCGTGGCCTTAAACGCCCTGGTGTTTCGGACGCGCATGGGCAAGGCCATGCGGGCCACGGCCCAGGACAAGGTCATGAGCGCCCTGGTGGGCATAAGCGCAAACAGGGTCATCAGCCTCACCTTCGCCATCGGGGCCTGCCTGGCCGCCGCGGCCGGGATCATGGTCGGCCTGTACTACGGCTCGGTGCGCTACGACATGGGCTTCGTGCCGGGCATCAAGGCCTTCGCCGCCGCTGTGTTGGGGGGCATCGGCAACATCACCGGGGCCATGGTCGGAGGCCTGATCATCGGCATGGTGGAGATCATGGCCGCCGCCTATCTGCCCATGGGCGGCCAGTACAAGGACGTCTTCGCCTTCGTCATCCTGATCGCGGTCTTGTATTTCATGCCCACGGGCATCATGGGGGAGAACGTCGATGACACGCGGGTCTAGGGTCTGGATGCTGTTCGCCCTGGCCATGGGTTGGCTGTTTCTCCTTTTATGGCCGCTTCTGGGGATCCATCCCGACGGCTCCCTGACCTTTGCCGAGGCCTTTTCCGTGTGGTGGAAGATCGCCCTGGCGGCCCTGTTCGGTTTCGGGGCGTACCGTCTGTCCCGGCTCGGGGTCTTCGACGCCGTGACCAAGCCCCTGGCCCGGCTGACCCGGGGGGTGGGTCGGGTGTATTCCGCCTCGCCCAAGTGGATGTTCCTGGTTCCCCTTTTGGCCTTCGCCCTGACCTACCCCTTTTTCACCGACCGCTATGCCCAGGACGTGGCCGTCAACGTGCTGGTCTACATCTGTCTGGGCCTGGGGCTTAACGTGGTGGTGGGCCTGTGCGGCCTGCTGGATCTGGGCTACATCGCCTTTTACGGGGTGGGGGCCTACACCTACGCCCTGCTCTCCCTGCACTACGGGTTGTCGTTTTGGTTGTGCCTGCCCATCTGCGCCGCCTTTGCGGCCGTGGCCGGGTGCCTCATCGGCTACCCGACCCTGCGCATGCGCGGGGACTATCTGGCCATCGTCACCCTGGGCTTCGGGGAGATCGTGCGCATCGTCATCAACAACTGGATGACGCTGACCAACGGCCCCAACGGCATCCTGGGCATCCCCCCGCCGAGCCTCATGGTGCCGGTCATCAGCGACGGCGGGCTGGTCCTGGAGACCGTGGTCATGCGCCAGCTTTCGTACCTGTATTACGTCATCCTGGCTTTGGCGGTCTTCACGGTGGTGGCTGTGCGGCGGCTCAACTTTTCGCGCATCGGCCGGGCCTGGGAGGCCATCCGGGAGGACGAGACGGCGGCCGAGCTCATGGGCGTGAACACCTTCCGCTTCAAGCTTTTGGCCTACGCCATGGGCGCGGTGTTCGGCGGGCTGGCCGGGGCCTTTTTCGCGGCCCGGATGCGCTTCGTCAGCCCCGAGAGCTTCACCTTCATCGAGTCGGCCATGGTCCTGGCCATGGTGGTCCTGGGGGGACTGGGGTCCATTCCCGGGGTGATCCTGGGGGCTTTGGCCCTGGTGGCCCTGCCCGAGGTCTTCCGGCAGTTCGAACTGTACCGCATGCTGGTCTTCGGCGGGGTGATGGCGGTCATGATGCTGGTGCGCCCCGAGGGGTTGTGGCCTGCGGCCCGCATGGGCAAACGATCCGACGACGAGGGGTAAGGCCGTGGGCGCGACGATTTTGGAACTTCGGGGGGTATCCGCCCATTACGGCCGCATCCAGTCCCTGCGCCAGGTCAGCCTGCGCGTGGACGAAGGCGAGATCGTCAGCATCATCGGGGCCAACGGCGCGGGCAAGTCCACCACGCTGATGACCATATGCGGCATCGTCAGGGCCACGGAAGGCGACATCCTGTACCAGGGGGCGTCCATCCGCGACGTGGCTTCCGACCGGCTGCCGGGCATGGGCCTGTGCCAGGTACCCGAGGGGCGGCGCATCTTCCCCCGCCTGTCCGTGTCCGAAAACCTGGAGATGGGGGCCTTTTTCCGGCGCGACGCCGGGGGCGTCAAACAGGATATGAATCTGGCCTTCCGGCTTTTCCCGGTGCTCTACGAACGCCGCACCCAGAAGGGCGGCACCCTGTCCGGCGGCGAGCAGCAGATGCTGGCCATCGCCCGGGCGCTCATGAGCCGTCCCAAGATGCTGCTTTTGGACGAGCCGTCGCTTGGCCTGTCGCCGCTTTTCTCCCAGCATATCTTCAAGATCATCAAAGACATCAACGAGCAGCAGGGCACGACCATCCTTTTGGTCGAACAAAACGCCAACATCGCCTTGTCCCTGGCCGACCGGGGCTACGTCCTGGAGACGGGCCGGGTGGTCATGGAAGACGAGGCGTCGTCCCTTCGCGCCAACCCCGAGATCAGAAAGGCCTACCTGGGCGGATAGGACGCATCCCGCGCGGCACGCTCCAGCGGCGGACCACCCTCCATCTCAAAGCCTTGGGACGCGCCGTGGCGCAAGCGGCCCGGGCGCGGCCGATCAGGAGACGTCGCTGACGCGCAGGCAGTTGCGGCCGGACGCTTTGGCCTCGTACAGGCTGGCGTCCGCCGCGTCGATCATGTCCGTGACGGAGGCGAAGCGGGGGCTGTACGCCGCCAGCCCGGCGCTGAGGGTGACGGCGCCGTGCTGGCTGCCCTCATGGGGCAGGTCGGCGGCCTGGGTCGCCGCGATGAGGCGTTGGCCGACCTGTATGGCTGTTTTTTCGTCGGCGTCGTTGAAAATTACGGCGATCTCTTCTCCGCCGTAGCGGTAAACCCGGTCGCAATCCCGGATGTTGGCCGCGATGACATCCGATATCCGGCGCAGGGCCTCGTCTCCTGCCGTGTGTCCATACCTGTCGTTGTAGCTCTTGAAAAAATCGATATCGGCCAGCATCAGGGAAAAAGAGGCCAGGCCGCTTGCGGCCTGGGCAAACACCCGTGGAATATCCCTGTCGAAGGAGCGCCGGTTGTGAATGCCGGTCAGTCCGTCCAGCAGGCTTAAATCCCGCAGCTTGGCGTTGGCGGTTTCGAGCTCCCGGGTCCGGCTTTCCACGATATGCTGCAGGTTCTCATGCACCTCGTTCACCTCCCGGCACATGTCCAGGAAGAGCCCGGCCAGTTGTCCGATTTCGTTTTTCTGCTCCAGGGGAAGCATCCGGGGGGTCTCGATGACCTTCCCGTAGTCTCCCCTGGCCACCAGGGAAACGGCGTTTTGCAGCCGTTGCAGGGGAAGTTTGACCTGCCCGCGAATGATGAGGTGCACGGCGACATAATAGAGCACAAAGAGCGAAAAACCCAAAAAGAGCACGATCTGCGACGTCTTGTGGGCTTCCCGGGCGATGATCGCCTTGGGCAGCACCATGACGAACCACCACTCCGGGCCGGTCAGCGGCGCGACGAAGAGATAGTTGCCGCCCCCGGCGTCCTCGATGATGGCGACATCCTGGGTGGATAACTCGGCGTGGGCCGTGATTTCCTGATGCATGCGGGTGAGGCCGGGATCGCCGATCTTTTCCAGCGAGAGTTGTCCCTTGAGCTTGAGTTCGTTGCGCAAATCCCCCGGATGCGCGATCAGGTAGCCGTTTTTGCTGAGGATGAGGTTGTAGGCGCCCTCGGGATGGCCGGAGTCGAGGCGGTTCATGATCGATTCCAGGCTGACGTCGAGACTGGGATTGATCAGATGGCGTTCCTGGTAATCCACGGGCATCTCGAAGGTGATGGTCCATTTGCCGACGGTCTCGTCGAAGTACAGCCCGGTCCAGACGGGTTTGCGATCCGGGTTTTCGGATTGCAGGGTGGCCTTGATGGTCCCCAGCTCGTTCATGGGCAGGTCAGGCCTGGCCCGCAGGCCCCAGGGGTCGTCGGGCGAAAAAATCACCAGGGCGTTTTCCGGGTAGGTGACATGCAGGATGCCGGTGGGGAGCCAGGCCGGTCCGTAGCGATTGACCAGGATGTAGGAGAGCAGCAGCCTTCGTTTGAATTCCCGCGACGCCACGGATTGGTTGTTGCCGATGAAGCTGGTGACGCCCCATGTCCGGCCCAGGCGCGGATCAAACCCGACATCGAAGAATTCCTTTTTCATGCGCGTCGCGCCGTCCTTGTCCACCTCGTACATATTCCAGAACTCGTCATCGGAAAATTCGATGTCGGACAGGTAAAGCTTCAGGAATTCGTCGCGAAAAAATTCCAGATGGGCATAGGCGTCAAGAAACGTCCGATTCTCCTGCTGTCTTCTCTCGAGCATATACTGCCGCAGATAGGAGAAGGTCTTCTCACTGCTCATGTTGTAGACGAGAAAATAGCAGATGATGGTGGCGCTGCCCACGATGATCGTTCCCAGGAAAAGGACTTTCATGAGGATCTGTCGGCTGAGACGCCGGGAGGCTGGCGCTGTGGACCTGCTCATGCGGGACGACTCCTTTGCGGCGGGGCGAGGATATCCTGGGGGACCGCAACGGCTGCAACGTGACAGACCCGGGGATGTGGCGCCGCATGCCAAAAGGACGCGGAATGTGTCGCCAGGTCGGAGCATGGCCGCCTGAGTTCAGTCCCTTTTTTCTTGGCCGCAGACTGCCTTGGATGGCCCGAAGCTGCGGTCGCGACAGTAGCAGAATCCGCTCCAAATCTCTAGACGGTTATTTGACATATTGGGGAAAACCAGGATGGAAAGGAGGCTCGGGCGACGGCCGGACAGCCAAGGACTAAGGGTGCGCCGGGACAAGGCGTCGGTGCTTCGCGCCAACCCCGAGATCAAAAGGGCCTATCTGGGCGGCTGACCCCGGGCGCTCTCCGGAGGTTTCCGTCCGGAACGGCCGGGCCGCGTTGTGGCCCGGCTGGGGGGCGTTTCCCCGGGGCGATCCGGCCCGGCGCGCCGTCTGTTCCGGCAGGCCCTGCCGTCCTATTCCTCGTTCAAAAGCAGCAACTCCCAGGGTTGGGCCTGCGAAGCGGTCGCGACCGGGGCCAGATTGACGATGCTGACGCCCCACATCGTCATTCCGGAATAACTGCCCCCCCAGGGCATGGTGTGCGTGGTGTAATCCCAGGTATCGTGGATGTAGATCGTGTTGGTGGCGTCGTCGTAGCCCACTCCAGCCATGGTATGCCCCGTGACGTTGATCATGACCGGCCGTCCGGCGTCAATCTCGGCCTTGTACTGGGCGAACGAGAATCCTTCTGCGATGGCGTTGTCGGTCTTCTGGTTGTAGCAGTCGGTGACCGTGTATCCCCTGGCCTCGTAAAAAAGCTTCCGCCCATAGGTGCCGTCAAGGGTGTCGATGCTACCGGATTCCATGTCGGCACAGGTCAGAGGAGTCGCGGAACTGGTCCAGCTGTAGAATGTTGTCGAACCGTCGCTGTTGTCGTAGTAGGACTGGCTGGTCTTCATGTAGTCGCCGATGGCGTCGCTCCAAGCGTGTTGGGTCCAGCCCCCCGAGATGTACGGGTCCGAGTCCTCGCTTCCGTATTTGATCCAGTAGTCGTCGATGGAGCCCTTGGTTGTGCGGCCGTCCACCCCGTTGTGCGATGCGGCCAGGGGCAGGTTGGGATAGGTGGACGTGCCGTCCGACCAGGTGCCCCAGACGCTATTGTTAAGCGGCATGACGCCGCCGTCCGTGGGACCGGTGTACATGTTCGGGAAGCCGTTTCGGTCGTAATATGCGGCGATCATCGCCCCTGATACCGACGAGCACCCGAAGACCCAGTTGAAGGCCGGGGCGGTCAGGATCTTGATCGTGGTCTTGGCGGCGGCCTTGGCCAGGTCCACGGGGACGCGCTCGGCCTCGTAGCCGGGCGGCGGTGTCGGCGGGCCGCTGATGATCATCTCGGAGATGGGGGCTTCCCCGGGGATCGAAAGCCTGCGCAGGGTGTAGTACTTCCCGGATTCGACCGATTCCACGGTCGCCTGGGCACGGCCGGGCGCGGCGTCCTGGGCCATGGCGGCGTATGGTCCGCATACCAGGACGGCGAGGCACAGGATCAGGGGGAAGCGCGCTTTCGAAAGGAACTTATTGAACTGGCGGGCCTGCTGTAAGTCCATGGTGCATGTCCTTTGCGTATGGAGAATGAGGCGACAGTCGTGTGTCGATGAGCTATGTGGCGTCGTAAAGCCAATCCTTTGAAGCCTAAGGCATGCTTCTAAAAACAGAATAGTCGTTTCAAAGCCGTCATGCAATGGTTTTGATGCGGCCAGGGCGCGGCAAAGACAGCCTCAGGCTCGCCGGGATGATCACGGACGCCGAAAGAAGAGAGCGTTTTCGGGATTCAACCGTCAGTTGGCAAGTTTTCCTGTATGCGTCAGCTTCAACTGTTGCGGGAGGCGGCAAGGCGCGGGAAAAACGCGGTGCGGCGCCTATCCCGTCGTACCCGTGGCGTTACGGCCTTACGGCGGTATGGAGGAACACGATGCCCGAGGCCAGGGGGGTGTAGGTGACGGAGACGAATCCGGCCTGGGTCAGCTCCTCCGCCAGGGCCTGTTCGTCGGGAAAGGCCCGGATGGTGTCGGCCAGATAGCGGTAGGCGGCGTCGCCGGACACCAGCCGTCCGAAGCCGGGCAGGATGCGGGTCAGGTAGAAATTGTAAGCCCCGCCCCAGATGCGGCGTTTGCCCGTGCCGAATTCCAGGATGCAAAACCGTGCCCCGGGCCTCAGCACCCGCAGCATCTCGGCATAGGCCGCCTGCCGGGGCCGGATGTTTCGGATGCCGAACGCGATGGTGGCCGCGTCCATGCTGGCGTCATGCAGGGGCAGGGCTAGGCCGTCGGCCTGCACCGGGAAAAGGCGCGACGCGGCTGTCGGGGAGATCTTTCCCTGGCCGCGCTGCAGCATGGGCAGGGTGAAATCGGCGGCCACGACATGCGCCCGGGGGTGGCGGCGGGCAATCTCCAGGGTCACGTCCATGGTCCCGGCGGCCAGATCCAGGACGTACCCGGCATGGTCCGGGGCCAGCCCGATGCCCGCCGCCAGCCTGCGCCGCCACAGGACATCCAGCCCGAGACTCAGGGCGTGGTTCAAAAAATCGTAAAACCGCGCGATGCGGCCGAACATGCCGGCCACGCGGCGGCCGTGCTCGGCGTCGTCGGGCGGGACTGGGGCGGGGTGGGTCATATGCCTCCGGCGGCCAGGGGGGAAACTTTTTGTAAAAAGTTTCCCCCCTGGACCCCTCTTCAAAAACTTTTCACGCGCTTCGCGTCCTTTTGCCGTACCGGCGGGATCATCTTCCCCGCATCCCCTGTCTTTCCGGGCGCCGCCGTCCGGGCTTCGCCCGGGCGGCGGCGCCCGGAGTCAGGGGGTCCGGGGGAAATGATTTCCCCCGGTGGGGGCTTTGTCCTCTCCTCCCCGTCTCCGCTCTACGGCGTCTCGCCGTCGGGTTCGGCCGTGTCGTCGGCGGTCACGGCCGGGGCCTGTCCGCCGATGGTGCGCAGCACCTCGCGGTAGATGGGGCCGAAGTGTTCAGCGAAGTTGCCGGGCGAGATGCGTCCGGTCTCCACGAATTTGACCACGATTTCCTTGGTGATCTGCAGGGCCTGAAGGGTCGTCTTGTCCACCTGGACCTCCGGAAAAGATAAAACCCGCCCGGCTGGGGAAATGGCCTTGGACCACCCAAGGATCATCACCGGGCGGGAAAAGGGAAATACCCGGCAAGGCATCCCCCGTTTTTTGTCCGCGCCACGCCTTTGACTCCGGAGATCGGAAGCGGTCTTTTCGGAGAAACGGCGACCCTGCCCCTGGGCTGGCCGCCGTTTGGCGTCACTTCTTGATGTCGTGCGATGCCTTAGCATGGGGCGCATGTGACGTCGAGGACCGCTCCGTAAGCGGAATCAGTTCGTAGGCGCGACGTCCCAATCCCACGGCCTCGCCATGCACGAAGGTGATTTCGCCCTTGGTTTCGGGCCAGCACCCGGCGAACTTGTTTTCGCCGGGGCAGGTACAGGCGGTGAGCATGGCCCCGGGATTGGCGGTCTGGGCGTTGACCAGGTCGAAGCAGGCCGCGTCCAGGGCCACGGGATCGGTGGAGGCCAGAAAGCCGATGTCGGGCACCAGGGGGGCGTCGCTCCAGGGCACGCAGTCGCAGTCCGGGGTGACGTTGGTGAGGATGTTGATGAACCCCACCCGATTGCGTTTGTTTTTGATGGCCCCGTAGGCGTATTCCACCATGCGCTCCATGAATTCCGAAAGATCGGTGCGGAAATCCAGGCCCACGGCCTTGTCCTGGCACACGGTGAGGCATTCGCCGCAGCCGATGCATTTTTCCGGGTCGATATGGGCTTTTTTTTCGGCCATGGCCACGGCCTTCTGGGGACAGACCTTGAAGCAGGCGGCGCAGCCCACGCATTTTTTCTCGTCCACCCGGAAGCGCACGCAGTGCTGCTCCTGCTTGCCCACGCGCGGGGCGCAGCCCATGGCCAGGTTTTTCACGGCGCCGCCGAACCCGGCCATCTCGTGGCCTTTGAAATGGGAGATGACCAGCATGCTCTGGGCGGCCACGATGTCGCCCGCGATCTTGACCGTCTGGAAATGTTTGCGGTGGATGGGCACCTCGGCCACGTTGGTGCTGGACAGGCCGTCGGCGATGAGGATGGGCGCGGCCGTGACCTCGAAGCCGAAACCGTGCTCCAGGGCTGTGAGCAGGTGGTCCGCGCCGTTGTGGCGGGAGCCGGAATACAGGGTGTTGGTGTCGGTCAGGAACGGGCGGCCGCCGCGCTCGGCGATCTTGTCCACCACGGCCCGGACCAGGGTGGGGCTTGTGTGGGTGTCGCAGCCGCGCTCCCCGAAATGCAGTTTGACGGCGGTTAAGTCGCCGGGCTTGACGCATGAGGCGAACCCGGCGGCGTCAAAGAGCTTTTTGATTTTCATGGTGCGGTTTTCCCGGGGGGTGCGGGCCCGCAGGTCGGCGAAAAAGACCTTGGATTTTTTTGTCGTCGCATCGCTCATGGCGTGTTTCTCCCTGGGGTGTCGGAGGCCGTGGCGGGGGCCCCTGGCGCGGGGTCCGGTTCGGGCCGGGCGTTCCTGCGGCTGGTGTTCCAGGCCTGGCGGGCCGCGTCAAGGGCCTTGTCCAGGCCCGGGGCCGTGCGCAGATGCACATCGGTCTGGGGAAAGGAGATCTCCACGCCGTGTTGCCGGAAGAGGTCGTCGATGGCCTCGCGCACGCCGGAGACGATGGTCAGGCCGTCCTGGGGTTCGTTGATCCAGACCCGCAGCCGGAATTCCAGGGCGCTTGGCCCGAAGTCGGTGAAGACCACGGACGGGGCCGGTTCCGTGAGCACCCGGGGGCTTTGTGCGGCGGCCGCAAGCAGCAGCCGCTGGACGAGTTCGCGCTCCGAGCCGTAGGCCACCCCCACGGCGATCTCCCGGCGCACGGTGGGATCCTTGTGGCTTAAGTTGGTCAGTCGGCCGGTGATCAGTTCGGAATTGGGCACGAACACCGTGGCGTTGTCCATTGTCGCAACGACGGTGTTGCGGATGTTCACCCGGCGCACCACGACCATGTCGCTGCCCAGGATGAGCACGTCGCCGGGTTCCACGGCGCGGCCGAAAAGCAGGATCAACCCGCTTATGAAGTTGCTGACGATGTTTTGCAGCCCGAACCCGATGCCCACGCTCAATCCCCCGGCCACCACCGCCAGCCCCGTGGGCGAGAAGCCCACCAGAAGCAGGGCGCACAGGGTGAACCCGGCCCACCACAGGTAACCGACGATGGTGGCCAGGGTGCTGGCGGCCACGCCGCGCTTTTTCGACCGGTGCGAGGGCGAGGAGGGATGCAGGAGAAACGACCGGGAGGCGGCAATGGCCATCCGGGTCAGGTAGAAGGCCAGGATCACGGCCAGGATGTTTTGGGCGCTTAACGTCACATAGTCGAGGTGGATTTCCTGGGCAAGGAGGGCGGCGAAGATGTCGCGGGCCTCGAACTGGGTGGAGGCGAAAACCAGGCAGAAAAAAAACACCGTCAAAAACACCAGCGGCAATCCCAGCCCGGAAAGAACCGCCCGGACCAGGATGTGCTTGTTTCCTTTGCCCAGCCGGTCGCGCAGGCGTTCGAGCAGAAGCCCGATGGCCACGGACATCCGCACGGACAGGACCGCATAAAAAAGCACCGATGTGCCCAGGATGGCCGCCCGGGTGTATCCGGCCAGGGTGCACAGGGCCAGAATGGGCAGAAGGAACACGCAGCAGGCGGCAATGGCCGCATCCAGGCGGGTCTCGGCCGTGCGGCCATGATGCCTGACCAAAGAGGCGGCGACGCACAGGGCCAGGGCGAAGAGCGGCGTGGCCAGGGGGTCGGGGATGCCGGGCACCTGGAGCATAAGCCCCAGACAGAAAAGTCCCCACAGGGGCCAGCGGGTGAAGGTGCGCGGCGACGAGAGGGGGCCGGCGGACGCAAGCGTCAGGCCCCGGGAGGCCAGAACCAGGGCGGCCGTGAAAAACACCTCCCCCATGGCGGACATCTCGGAGTACAGGACGAATCCGAGCCGTGAGGCGAGAAAGGCCACGGCCAGGCCGGAGCACAGGCAGGCCAGGGCCCGGCTGAACTGGTGGACGGCGTCCGCATGGGCGGTGAGCGCCGGAAACCGGCGCCGCAAACGGCGCAGAACCATCCATGGCGCCACGGCGATGGCCAAAGCCGTCGCCAGGGTCACCAACCAGTCTGTGGCGCCCCGGGCCTGGCTGGAGACGGAGAAGGCCAAGAGCGTCGACTTGACCCAGCCGCGTAACATCTGGGACATGGTTTCCGGATCGGTGAGATCGGAAATCCAGGGATCCTGGGCGAAATAGTAGGGCCGCCAGGCGGCGTTGAGCTCGTTCGCCAGGGAGGTTTTCCAGGCATCCACCGTTTCCAAAAAATCCCTGGCCGGGCTCAGGGTACTCTCGATGTCCGTGCGCAGATCGTCCAGGCGCACGCGCAGCGAAATCAAATCGCCCAGGATCAGGCGAAGCTGCACATCGGCCTCGGGGCTCAACCCGTCGCTTAGGCTCTGGGTGATGCGGGCTTCCACCTTGTTCAGATAGTTCAACTCATGCGCGATGTCGGCCTCATAGGCGTCCGGGCTGCCAAGAAGGGATCGGGCCTTGCGGCCCAGGTCGTCCACGCCCTCCATGACGTCGCGCAGATCCCATGGATTGTCGGCCATCCAGGCCCATAGGGTCAGTTCCTCGCGGGTGCGCTTGAGGGCCGCCACGGATTCCTCGATCTCCTCCCGCTTGGCTTCAAGTTCCTTCCGGCTTTGGGCGATGACCCGGCTCGATTCCCTGATATCCTGCCGGGCTTGTTGCATGAGCAGGCGCTGGTCCGCCGGGGGCTCTTCGGCCGGGGACGGGGCGGCTGGGAAAACAAGGCACAGGGCGGCCAGGAGGGCCAGGAGGGCCAGGAGGGCCAGGAGTCCGGGGCGCGTTTGAAGTGTGGACATGGGCATGTGATGACCGTCCGGCTTTGAAGAAGGGTTGTGTTCCGTATACGGGCCGAGGCCGGGAAGGTCCATTGGCGAAACGGACAAGCGGCCCTTGTATCGCCTCGCCGGGAAAGATTGTTTCCGGTTCGTCAGGAGTCCCTGTTGGGGGATCGGCGTTCGCGGTCGCCGCACGCGGGGCCGGGGGCCGCGCTGGTTCGCCCCGTGGCCCACAGGATCTGGCGGCATACCCCCATGAGCATGTTGAATTCGGCCCGGGTGGGGCGCACCCGTTCGGCGAAGCGGCGCATGGGTAAAAGGAAATAGTCGGGGTTGTCGTCCTTGAGAAAGTCGATGGCCGAAAGGGCCTTTCCCAGAACCGAAAACAGGGCCTCGCGTTCGGAGTGGGTGATCTCCCGGCCGACGTTGGCCGCCCCGGGGGGCGTGACGGCGGCCGGGGGACCGCCGGGACGGGCATGATCCCGGGCCGTGGTGAGACATTCGTACAACAGGATCAGCACGGCCTGGGCCAGATTCAAGGAAGTGGCCCCGTCGGTTGTGGGGATGGTCACCAGGCGGCCGCACAACCGGGTTTCCTGGTTGGCGAGCCCGGCGTCCTCGGGGCCGAAGACCAGGGCCGTGGCCTCGCCCAGGGCCAGGGCCGGGACGATCTCGGCCGCGGCCGCGCGTGGGGTGACGAAGCCCTTGCGCCAGCCGCCGATGCGGGCGGTGGCGCCGTAGACCCGGGAAAAGGGGGCCAGGGCCGTTTCCAGGTCCGGGCAGCGCACGGCCCCGGCCAGCACCTCCCGGCCCTTGGCCGTGGCCAGGGCCTCGGCCCGGCCCGGGTCGTCGTCGCGGGGGGCCACCAGGATGAGCCGGGAAACGCCCATGTTGGCGCAGGCCCGGGCGGTTGCGCCCACGTTTTCCGCAAATTTGGGCCGGAAAAGGACCACGGCCAGATTGTCGAGCATGTGCGCGTCTCCCTGCGCCGCCGAGCGCGGCCTGGCGATCCTGTAGCATTCCTGCCCGCGATTTGCACCCCGCCCCGGCCGGGGCTTCCCATTCGGCCCGGGGCGCGGTATGCCCTGCCATCCCGCAACTGGAGGCACACACATGGCCGTGACCACGCCGCACAACATCTATCTGGTCGGTCCCCGGGCCTCGGGCAAGACCAGCCTGGGCAGGCTTTTGGCGGAGCGACTGGAGCGGCCGTTTCTGGACCTGGACGAGGTGTTTCGCGAGCTCCGGGGGGAGACCATCGCCGCCCTGGTGGAGCGCGAGGGCTGGGAACGGTTCCGGGAGATCGAGCGGGACATCCTGGCCGAGACGGCCAAGACCCCGGGCCGGGTGGTGGCCACGGGGGGCGGCGCGGTGCTTTTGCCGGAGAATCGGAAGGTGCTGGCCCGGGGGGTGGCGGTCTACCTCCAGGCCGACCCAGAGCGGCTGGCCGAGCGCCTTCTGGCCGATTTCAAGCCCGACCAGCGGCCGAGCCTCACGGGCCTGGAGCTGGCCGAGGAGATCAAGGCCACCCTGGCCGAACGCGAGCCCCTGTACCTGGCGGCGGCCCATGTCAGCCTGCCCGAGGCCCCCCTGGAGGAGCTTGTCGAACGGGTCGTGCAGGCCCTGTCCATGCTGTGATCCGCTGGGGATTTCTTGACAACTTGCTTACTAGGTGAGACAGTTTGTAATGCGTGTCTTTGCACATCGGTCCTTTCATCGTTTCGCCCGGGACGAGGACATTGATGACGCGGCGTTATGGAAGGCGGCACGTGAATTCGCGGCCGGGCAGGTCGAGGCCGACCTGGGCAGGGGGCTCTTCAAGAAACGGGTTGCCAGACGTGGGCAGGGGAAACGCGGCGGGTATCGGCTGATCGTCGCCTACAAACGGACCCGCTCGGATCGAATTTTCTTTGTTGATGCCTTCGCCAAGAACGAAAAGGGAAACCTGACGCCCCGGGAAGCGGAGGCCCTGGCCGGGGTTTGCGAATGTTACCTCTCGGCGGATGACGGGGTGCTCATGCGACTCGTGCGCGATAAAAAACTTTACGAAATCAGGCGGGTGGACAATGAGCAGGCATCTTGAGCGAGCCCTGGAAATGGCCAGGGACATCCATGAGGCGGGGGGGATGTCGCCCATCACCTTGCGGCAGATCGAATCCCTGTGTCTGCCTCCCCGGCGGGAGTTCCATTCCGCCGACGTCAAACGGATCAGGGAATCGGCGCACTTGAGCCAGGCGGTGCTCGCCGCCCTCTTGAACGTCGGCCTGTCCACGGTGCAACAGTGGGAAATGGGCCGGAAAAAACCAAGCGGGCCTTCCGCCAAGCTCCTCGATCTCTTGGAACGCAAGGGCATGGACTGCCTTGTGTGACCCCATCCACCCGAACCGGAAGAGGAACCGACCATGCTCGTACACATCGTCATGTGGAAGCTCAAGGAACATACCGAACAGGGCACGCGGGCCGAAAACGCCGCGAAAATGAAGGAAATCCTCGAGGCCCTGCCCGCCGTCATCCCCCAGGTCAAGCGCCTGCACGTGGGCACGGACATCCTGGAGTCCGCCCCCGAGACCCACGCCATCCTTTATTCCGAATTCGACAACGCCGACGACCTCAAAACCTACGCCGGGCATCCCCGCCATCAGGACTGCGTGGCCTTCATCAAGGCCGTGGCCGAGGAGCGCCGGGTGGTGGACTATTTCCTCGAATAACGCCTGATCCGCACGGCTGACGCCGACCGCGACCCGGCTGGCGCCTGCGGGGCGCGGTGCGGGAAGATCGAAATCCGGGATCGGAAAAGCGGTCCCGGACGCCGGGCTCGTGTTGCGTTCGGGAATTTCCGTTTATGATTTTTATTCACAAAAAACAGAAATGTTTTTTGTAAGCGCCACACTAGCCGTCCTTTTTCAGGCACAGGGTGGCCTCATCCCCGGGCAGGGGGGTCACCCCATGCTGCCCGGTGGATTCCAGCACGGCCCGCCAGTAGTCGGAATGCACGTTGAGCTTTTTGCGTTTGCGGGTGACCAGGTCGAAGGGCAGGTGGACGTAGCGGCCGAACAGCTTGCTGACCACCATGCCGGTCTTCCCGGCCATGGCCGCATGCACGGCGTGCTGCCCCAGGAAGCCGCAATAGACCCGGTCGTTGGCGTTGGCCGGAACCGAGCGGATGATGTAGCTGGGGTCGATGTATTTGAGCGTCAGGGGCAGGTTTTTGGACTTGAAAGAGGCTTCGATCTCGCTGGTCAGGAGGCTGGCCACGTCGCCCAGGACCGGGTTGCCCGAGGCGTCCTTTCTGCCTGAGGCGGCCAGGAGATGCTGCCCCGCGCCCTCGGCGGCCACGATGACCGCATGGCGGCGGCGGGCCAGGCGTTTTTCCAGAGACGGAAGAAGCCCGTGGTCGCCGTGCAGCGTGAAGGGATATTCCGGCACCAGCACGTAGTTGACCTCTTTTAAGGCCAGGGTGGCCTGGGCGGCGATGAACCCCGACTCGCGGCCCATGACCTTGACCAGCCCCACGCCGTTTAAGACCCCCAGGGCCTCGGTGTGGGCGCAGCGAATGGCCTCGGTGGCCTTTTCCACGGCGGTGTCGAAGCCAAAGGACTTGGTGACGAAACTGATGTCGTTGTCGATGGTCTTGGGCACGCCGATGACCGATATCTTCCCCCGCCTGGCCGTGATCTCCTCCTGAATCTTGCGGGCCGCCCGCATGGTGCCGTCCCCGCCGATGATGAACAGCATGCTCACGTTGAACCGCTCCAAGGCGTCCACGATATCGGCCGGTTCCTGCGGCCCCCGGCTGGACCCGAGCATGGTGCCGCCGAACTGGTGGATGTCCGAGACGTTTTCCGGGGTCAGTTCCATGAGGGAGTGGCCGAAGGAGGGGATAAAGCCCTGGAGCCCGTAGCGGATGCCCAACGTGGCGGCGATGTCGTAGTTGTGATGGGCCTCCATGACGATGGCCCGGATGACGTCATTGATGCCCGGGCACAGGCCGCCGCAGGTGACGATGGCGGCCTTGGCCTTGGAGGAGTCGAAATAGAGTTTGCCCCGGGGCCCGGCGACCTCGAATTCGGCGAAACACGGCGTGGTGATCTCGTCGAGATCCTCGCCTGTGAGTTCGATCCTGGTCCGGGTCGTATCGTCCATGAACCGGCAATAGGGGAGCGGCGAGGGGATCTTGGCCTTCCCGAGAACCGGGATGCTGGCGTCGATGGCCGGGAAGGGGCAGGCGTCGGTCATGAGGGCCTCCGGAAGCGCGACAGAAGGTTTTTCGATTTCGCGTCTTCCGGTTACCAGCAAACCGCTGCGCGGGCAAGGCGGGCCGGTTCCCATGGGGTGACGGTCTGGAGGCGGCGGAGCCTGCGCCGGGCGACACTCCTTAATCGACGATGAACAGTTTCGCCCCGGTCGGGGTCGCCGATTGGTGCGCCTCGGCGTTGTCGGCCACCTGGTAGCTCATGCCGGGCGTGAGGGTGAAACGTCGGCCATCTTCAAGCGTGGTGTGCAATTCGCCTTCCAGGCACAGCAGGATGTGCCCCTTGCGACACCAGTGGTCGGCCAGATAACCCGGTGAATAGGAAACCATGCGCACCCGGATGGGGTTTTCGGCCGGGCCGAAGGTCCGGGTGCGCCAGAGCGCCGTGCCGGTCGTACCCGCGTGTTCCGTCGTTTCGACGCCTGCCCACTCGGTGACGCCAAAGGGGATGTCGCCCATGTTCATCGGCATGCTCCTTGCCTGGATTAGTCGTACAGGGCCATGGTCTGGCGGTCTTCCGCGAAAAGGCGCCCGGCAAGGTCGGCCATCCCCATGTCCTTCCAAAACGGGAGAGAGGCGTGGGTCATCTGGTATTTCAAGGGGATGGGGTGCGTGCCGACGACAACCGGGATACGGAAGGCGCCCTCGATGTAGTCCTTGAACTGCCGGATGTACGGACAGGGGGGATAGCCGACGACCAAGCCCGTGGCGAGATGGATCACCGACACCCCGTTCTTGATCATCTCCAGGGGCGCATATTCCACGTTTCCCCCCGGACAGCCGCCGCAAGAGGCATATCCGACCAGGGTCAACTCCTCCTCTTCGGGGTACTGCGCAAATCCGCCGACCCGTTCCTTCATGGAACGCAGGCATTTTCCCCCGGCGCACGAACTGTAGCGCCCGCAGATGAGAATTCCGATGTGAGCCATGGGAGCCCTCCTTGTGTGATGGTGCGCCAAAGGCCACTGGGCATGAACTGCCGACAGCCCCGGCACAGGCGGTTTCAGGCCCAGCGCAGCCGCACCCGGGCCGTCCCCTTGACGGCGTTGACCACGATCCGGCCGCCGTCGGCCAGGACCAGGCGTTGCCCCGGGGCCAGGGCGAAGTCCCGGGCCACGTCCTCGGCCGTGACCCAGGCCCGGCCCGACAGGCACTCCACCCGGCAGTATCCGGCCCCGGTCACGGCCAGGGGTTTGCCGTCGTCCAGGGTGGCGGTCAGGGACTTGCGGGCGGAAAACAGGTTGGCCAGGGCCCGTTTGCGCCGCCGGACCCATTCGGCGTCGGCCAGCCGACGCGCCAGCACGTCCAGGAGTCCCAGGTTTTTTCCGGCCAAGAGCACGTCTTCGTGGGCGCGGTTTGCAAACATGATCCTTCCCTCCGGGTTGGGGTTTCCTGCGGCCGAACGCATCTGCGCCACGGCGTCACGTCTTGGCTTAGACCAGAAAAACTGTTATCAGGACAGATACAGTTTTACGAAAAAATGGGCATAACAGCCCGCCGGGTGTCGGGATCACTGCGGGTTTGAGGGAATGAAATCCTGTCAGGCGTCGCCTGCCGCGTACGGCGGGAGACGCGCCGCCAAGGGGGGTCGGAGATGGAGAATGCCGCCGCACGGGCCGGAACGTTTCGCTATGTGGCCGTGGAAAAGCACATCCTGGCCCGCATCGAGTCCGGGGAGCTTGGGCCGGGGGAGAAGATCCCCTCCCTGCGGGCGCTGGGGACCAGGCTGGGCGTCAGCGTCTCCACCATCGGCCAGGCCTATCTGGAACTGGAGCGCCAGGGGGTGATCGAGGCCAGGCCCAAGTCCGGCTATTTCGTGCGGGAGCGGGGCCAACGGCTGCCGCGTCCCTGCCGCAAGGTTGGCGTCTCGGACGAGCCGCGCGAGGTCAGCCGCAACACGCTCATCCGCCAGGTCTTGGACACCATGGGCCGCGACGACATGTTGCCCTTCGGCGTGGCCAAGACCGGTGAGGAGCTTTTGCCCGCCAAGACCCTGGCCAGGATCATGACCCAGGTCGTGCGCGACGACCCCGAGGCCTGCCTGCGCTACGAGACCGTGGCTGGGAATGAGCGTTTGCGCCGCCAGATCGCCTTTCGCTGCCTGGATGCCGGGGCCGAGGTGGGGGCCTCCGAGGTGATGATCACCTCCGGGGCTCTGGAGGCGCTTTTCATCGCCGTGCGGGCCGTGACCCGGGCCGGAGACAATGTGGTCATCGCCTCGCCGTCCTACTACTGCTTTCTGCAGATCCTCGAATACCTGGGGCTTCGGGCCATCGAGGCCCCGTCGTGCCCGGAGTGCGGGGTGAACCCGGCGGATCTGGCCGGGATCTTGCGCAAGTTCGACGTCAAGGCCTGCATCTTCACCCCCAATTTCAACAATCCCGACGGCGCGCTCATGCCCGAGGCGGCCAAGCGGGAGATCGTGGCCATGCTGGCGGCCCGGGACATCCCGCTCATCGAGGACGACGTGTACGGCGAGATGCACTACGGCCCCACGCGTCCGCCCATCATGAAAAGCTTCGACGAAAAGGGGCTGGTTCTGACCTGTTCCTCCTTTTCCAAGACCTTGTCCGCCGGATACCGGGTGGGCTGGATCATCCCCGGCCGGTTCTACGACCGGGCCTTTGACTTCAAGGGCACCACCAACGTGTGTTCGGCCACCCCCACCCAGATGGCCGTGGCCGAATACCTGCGTCTGGGCGGCTTCGACCGCCACCTGCGCCGCCTGCAGCAGGCCTTGGAGAAACAGATGCGCACCATGCGCGCCCTGGTGGGGAGCCATTTTCCGCCCGGAACCAAGGCCACCAACCCGCGTGGCGGCTCGGTCATGTGGATCGAGCTTCCCGGCGGCGTGGACGGCGGCGAGTTTTATTTCCGGGCCAAGGAGGCGGGCATCGGCGTGGCCCCGGGCGGCATTTTCTCCACCCAGGACAAGTTCAACACCTGCATCCGGTTAAGCTACGGCAGCCCCCTGACCGAGCCCTACCAGGACGGGGTGCGCCGCCTGGGGGAACTGGCCGCGGCCATGGCGGCCGAGGCCGCTGGCGATCCGCCGCGCCGGGCGCGGTACGTCGCAGGCCATGCCTGAGGCGGCGATTGCCCGTTGCCCAGGGACAACAAAGAGGGTAGTGGTAGGATACATCCGTAAACGGCGTCGGCCGGGGCGTCTGTCCGCCGCGTTGCAGGAAGGGGAGTCGCCATGGAAGGTTTCGAGGTTCGGCGTGAAGGTGAGCGCGTGGTCATGGTGCTTGGCGGCGAAATCGTCATGGACATGATCCAGGAATACAAGGTGCGCATGGAACACCTCCTCTCCGCCGACGGTTGCCACGAAGTGGTGGCCGACCTCTCGGGCGTGACCTTCATGGACAGTTCCGGGATCGGGTTTCTCATCGGACTGCGGCGTCGGGCCGAGTCTGCGGGGCGGCGCTTCCGACTGCAAAATCCCAGCCCCCAGATAAAAAAGCTTTTGAATATGCTACGGCTAAGCGACTTTTTCGCCATGGGGCAAAACCGGGAAGACGGGAGCGACCGGTCGGCATGACCTCTTTTTGGACTCCCACATGCGCATCCTGATCGTCGACGACTCCGAGGCCTACCGCTTTTTTTTACGCGACATGCTGGAACGTTTCGCCCCAAAGCCGGGGGTGAGGACGATCCTGGAGGCCGGGGACGGGGAAACGGCCCTGGCGGTTCTGGCCCGGGAACTCACCTGGGTCGGGCCATTCTCCCGTTGCGGCGTCGATCTGGTGATCATGGATCTCATCATGCCGGGCATGGGCGGCATCGCGACCCTGGCCCGGATCAAGGCCGACCCCGCCTTTCGGGACATCCCCGTGATCATGATCACCGTCAGCGACGACGAGGAATGCCTGGAACGGGCCTTTGCCGCCGGAGCCCTGGATTACGTCAAAAAACAGGGCCGCATGGCCGAGATGGCCGCGCGGGTGGAGGCGGCGCTTCGCCTCAAACGGGAGACCGACGAGCGCAAGGCCCGGGAACGCGAACTGCGCGCCGAAAAGGAATTCACCGCCGCCATCTTGGAGCACTCCGGCGACGGCATCGCCGTGGCCGCGCCCAGCGGGGAATTCGTCTTTTGCAGCCCGGGCATGGAGCGAATCTTCGGCTATCCTGCCGGGGCCTTCGCCACCCTGGACGATTTCGCCCGGGTGGTCTTCCCGGAAACCACCCTGGCCCAGGACGTGCGGGACAATTTTCCCGGCGGCGTCCTGGCCGGGCATGTCTGGCACGCCATCTATCCCTGCCTGGACAAAAACCGGCTGCATCGGTTTTGCCAGATCCATTTTTCCTCCATGCCCGGCGGCAACCTGGTCTTAAACATCCAGGACGTCACCTTTCTGGAAAAGCAGAAGCGCGAACTGCTCAAAAAACAAAGCCGCCACCAGCAGGATCTGGACGCCGCCGCCGAGATCCAGCAGAGCCTTTTGCCAAGGCGCGTCTCGGCCAACCGGACCTTTCGCTTCGCCTGGGAGTTTCGGCCCTGCGAGACCATCGGCGGCGACATCTTCAACGTTTTTCCCCTGGGGCAGGACCATGTGGGCCTGTACATGCTCGACGTGTCCGGACACGGCGTGGCCTCGTCCCTGGTGGCCCTGTCGGTCTACAACTTCATGCACTACCAGCGCAGCACGCTCATCGACCGTGTTGCGGGCGGCATCTCCGTGGCCCCGCCCAAGGACGTGCTCACGCGCCTGGACTGGGAGTTTCCCTACATCAAGTTCTCCAGGTTTTTCACCATCGCCTACATGGTCTTAAACGTGCGCACGGGGCTTCTGACCTACGCCAACGCCGGGCATCCTGCGCCCGTGCTGCTTTTCCCGGACGGCCGCCTGCACACCCTGGACGACCGGGGCACCATCATCGGCCTGGAGGGCTTCGCCCCCTTCGAGGAAACCACCCGCACCCTGGCCCCGGGCGAGAAGGTGCTTTTGTATAGCGACGGTCTGGTGGATTTCCAGAACGAGGCCGGGGAGTATTTCGGGGAAGGGCGGTTTTTCGACATCGTGCGGCCCGCCGCCGACCGGCCCGTGACCGAGATCGTGGCCGCCATGGGCCGGGGGCTGGACCATTTCGGAGGCGAGGCCCGGCCCCGCGACGACATCAGCCTCCTTGGCCTGGAATACCTGGGGCCTGAGGCCTAGCCCGCCGCCAACCTCCTTCCCATGCAGACCATGAACTTCACCGTCTATCAGGCCCCCCACGGGCTTCTGCCCGACCTGACCCGCGAGCTCGGGGCCGTACGCGAGATCACGGCCGTGCGCGCCCCCCTGGTCGTGGCCGCCGGGCCGCCATATCCCGCCGCCTTTGCGGCCAACATCTGGCTCGAACCGGCCTTTTCGCCCATGGCCTCCATTTCGGATGCGGCCAAGACCTTAAAGGCCGTGCAGCGCAACTGGGCCTGCGTGCCCGTGGGGCATTTCCGGCGCGCGGCCCTGGTGGTCGCCAAGCTCCCCAAGGTCTCGGCCAGGCCCCTGATCTTCGGCGAGCCCCTGCCGACCTCTCCCCTGGGGGCGTTCACCCTGTGGGACGAGGGAACCCTGCTCTTTTCTCCGAAAACCTCCGAGCCCGTGCCCGACGGCGACTACCGGTTCGACGAGGACAAGGAAGGTCCGCCCAACCGGGCCTATCTCAAGCTGTGGGAGATCCTGACCCGCCTGGGGATCATGCCCGGCCCGGATGACGTCTGCCTGGACCTGGGGGGCAGTCCCGGCGGCTGGACCTGGGTGCTGGCCGGTCTCGGGGCCCGGGTCGCCTGCGTGGACAAGGCTCCGCTGGACCCGCGCGTGGCGGCCATGCCCGGGGTGTCGTACCTTCCGGGCAGCGCCTTTGCCGTGGATGCGGCCGACCATCCCGGCCTGTCCTGGCTTTTTTGGGACGTGATCTGCTATCCGGCCCGGCTGGTGACCTTTCTCACGCGGCTCGTGGCCCGGCCCGACTGCCCGCGCCTGGTGTGTACGGTCAAGTTCCAGGGCGAGACGGATTTTTCCGCCATCGCGGCGCTTGCGGCCATTCCCGGCGGCAGGCTTCTGCACCTGTCCCACAACAAGCACGAACTGACCTTCGTGCGCCTGCGTCCGGGAGAAGGGCGCGACTGGGCGATAGCCGCGCCGGACCCGGACTAACGCGGCTTTGCTTCCGGGCCGATTGCGGCTATCATCGAACCCTCTTGCCTGACGCGAGAAAAGCCCACCATGCCGGGTCGCCCCGGACATCAGAGGAGGATGCCGTGCCCCTTATGTCGGCAAGCGGAAGCTTCACCCGCTATAAAATCGTCGGAGACGTCCCGGACGCCGTGCTCCGGGAGCCCGTGGACATCCTCAAACACCACGCCTTCCAGGACATCGACGCCACGGCCGAAGAGCGGTCTTTCGGCTGGGTGTCCTTTGAAGACATGCTGGACAACCGTTTCGCCTCGGCCCCGCCCCAAAAGGCCCACTATCTGCTTTTCGCCCTGCGTCTGGACACCCGGCGCATCTCGCCCGCCGTGTTCAAGAAGCATCTGCGCGTGGCCCTGGACGCCGAGCGGCAGGCCGGAAAGGAAGACGGACGCAATTTCGTGACCAAGGACCGCAAGACCGAACTCGCCGAGCAGGTCCGGCTGCGGCTCATGGCCCGCAGCCTGCCCATCCCGGCCGTGTTCGATGTGGTGTGGAACGTGGACAGCCACGACGTGTACCTCAATTCCACCAATTCCAAGGTGCAGGAGTTGTTCGAGGATCTGTTCACCCTGACCTTCGAGCTGCACCTGGAGCGCATGACCCCGTCCTTTTTGGCGGCGCGCATCCTGGGCGAGGCCCGGACCAAGGAACTCGAGGACATCGAACCCAGCCCCTTTGCGGCTGGCGCATAGGACGAAAAGCGGCCTCCGGCGGCCAGGGGGGAAACTTTTTTGCAAAAAAGTTTCCTGGCCTGGCATTCGTGGCGCTTTTCACCGAGCCGGACAAGGACAGCGAGCACTGC